>DATJKV010000264.1:0-3820 GCA_035491155.1 Magnetospirillum sp.
CCAGCACCTGGCGCAACTGGGGCGAGGCGTTTTCCTCGGCCAGGCAGTCGCGGGTGAGCCCGGCCATGATCAGCCAGTCGCGCGGGATATAGAGCCGGTGCAGCGCGGCAAGATCGTCGGCACAGTCCTGCAGGTGGTTGAGAACCTGGAGTGCCGCGCACAGGGCGTCGGAGGGCGCGACGGCATCGGCGCCCTCGCCGTGCAGTTCCAGCAGGAAGCGGCCGACCGGTGCCGCCGAAAAGCGGCAATAGGTCATCAGGTCGCCCCAGTCGCGGCAATGGTCCACCAGGGCGTCGCGGCGGAAGGCCTGCAACAGTTGGGCGGCGTGGCCCAGCAGCACCTCGTCGCCCCTGACGGCCTGACGCAGCGCCAGCGCCACTTCGGGGCAGCCGGACTGACCGGACAGTCCCGTTTCCAGTGCATCCAGCCGCGCCAACTTGGTCTCGGGCGTCAACGAGGGATCATCGGCCACGTCGTCGGCGGTGCGGGCGAAGCGGTAGAACGCCATTACCTGCGCCCGCGTGGCGGCGGACAGCAGCAGGGACGCCACCGGAAAGTTCTCTTGGGCGGCGGTTTTCCCTGTGGTAACTGGCAAGGCGACAACGGCGGCCCTTGGCAACTGGACCTCCCATTGGTGCAACGCGAGAAAGAGTCTATATATGCCACGCTCTCGCCGCGCCGGTATAGGGGAAACACCGTATTCATGCCTTCAGACCAGCCCCTTTCTCCCGCTGCCGAAGCGGTTCGCCGTCACGACCGCGAGCGCTTCGTTACCGCCCTGTTCGCGCCTGTCCAGGCGCGCGAAGGGCTGATGACCCTCTATGCCTTCAATCTGGAGCTGGCCCGGGTGCGTGAGAGCGTACGCGAGGGCACGGCTGGCATGATCCGGCTGCAATGGTGGCGCGAGGTGGTGAGCGGCGAACGCGACGGCGAGGCCGCCCGCCATCCGGTGGCGGCGCCGCTGCTGGAGCTGATCCGCGCCCGCCGGCTGCCGACAGAATTGTTCGGGCAGATGCTGGACGCGCGTGAGCAGGACCTGGTCCAGGCCCCGTTCGAGACCAACACCCAACTGGGCATGTATGCCGTCGACACCGCCGGCGCCCTGGTCGAACTGGCGGCGCTGGTGCTTGGCGCCGATGGCGAGCCTGCCCGCAAGGCTGCCCGCTATGTGGGCGAGGCGTGGGCGGTGACGGGCCTGCTGCGGTCGCTGCCGGTGCACCTGTCCCAGGGCTGGCTGACCCTGCCGGCCGATCTGCTGGGCAAGGCCGGCAGCTCGCACGGCCAAGTGCTGGACGGCCAGGCTCCCAGGGCCGCACTGGCCCAGGTAGTGGCCGAGCTGGCCGGCCAGGCCCGGTGGGCCTTGGCCGAAGCGCGCAAGCAAAAGCCGGGGCGGCTGGCCGTTCCTGCCCTTCTTCCCGCCACCCTGGCGGCCGCCCACCTGCGCACCATCGAGCGCGCCGGCTGGGACGTGTTCGACAGCGCGGTCATGCGGCCGCGCCCCATGCCCCTGCGGCTCACCTTCAACTCTCTACTGGGGCGGTTCTGATGGCCCACGACAGCCACCATCATCATCACCATAGTCACGATCAAGACCATCATCACCACCATCACGGCAACGAACGCCGGGTGTTCTGGGCGCTGCTGCTGACCGCCGGGTTCATGGTTGTCGAGGTGGTTGGCGGCGTCGTCTCGGGTTCGCTGGCGCTGTTGGCCGATGCCGGCCATATGTTGACCGACGCGGCGGCCCTGGGCCTGTCGCTGGCCGCCTTCCGCGCCAGCCGTCGGCCCGAAACATTGACCCATTCCTACGGCCAGCACCGTTTTCAGGTCCTGGCGGCCTTCCTGAACGGCGCGGCGCTGGTCGGTATCGCCGTGTGGATCGCCATCGAGGCGGTGCAGCGCCTGTTCGCGCCGGTGCCGGTGCTGGGCGGCACCATGATGGTGGTGGCGGCGCTGGGCCTGGCGGTCAATGTGGTTGCCTTCGCCATCCTGCATGGCGGCGACCGCGACAATTTGAACATGCGCGGCGCGGCACTGCATGTGCTGGGCGACATGCTAGCCTCGGTGGGTGCCATCGTCGCCGCGCTGGTCATCCTGTGGACCGGCTGGACGCCCATCGATCCCATCCTGTCGGTGCTGGTGTCGCTGCTGGTGCTGCGAAGCGCATGGATGTTGTTGTCGCGCTCGTGGCACGTGCTGATGGAAGGCGCCCCCGTGGGCGTTGACGTGGAGGAGCTGTCGGCCGAACTGGTGCGCCGCGTGCCGGGGGTCGAGGGCATCCATCACGTGCACGTCTGGATGCTGACCCCCGAGCACCCCATCATCACCCTGCACGCTACCATCGGCGCCGAGGCCGACCATGACGAGGCGCTGCACGCCCTCCAGGCGATTCTGTCAGGCCACTTCGACCTCGGCCACGCCACCATCCAGGTGGAGCGCTCGCACTGCCCCAATCCGGCCGATCACCACTAGCCCTGCTTGATGGCCCAGGGCGGATCGGGGATGACCAGGAACAGGGCATTGAGACCCTGGCCCCAGCGGTTGCGGATGTCCTCGAAATAGGGGTCGTGCTCGTTGATGACCTGGTGGGTGCCGACGGCGAAGGCGTCGCGCTGATAGATCACCAAGTCGATGGGCAGGCCTACGGTGACGTTGGATCGTATTGTAGAATCAATGGATAACAAGGCACATTTGGCAGCCTGGGTGAGGTCTGTTCCGGGCCTGACGACACGGTCGATGATGGGCTTGCCGTACTTGGTTTCGCCGATCTGGAAATAGGGGGTCTCGGGCGTCGCCTCGATGAAATTGCCGGCGGTGTAGATCATGAACAGCCGCGGCTGTTCGCCCTTGATCTGGCCGCCCAGCACCAGCGAGACGTTGAAGTCGACGCCGTTCTCCTTCAGCGCCTTGGCGTCGCGCAGGTGAATTTCGCGCACCGCCTGGCCCACCAGCACGGCGGCATCGTAGAGCGAGTCCACCAGCATCATGCTGCGATGCGGGTTCTCCGAGCGGATGTGCTGGTCGAGGTTGGCCACCACCGCCTGGGTGATAGCCAGATTGCCGGCGCTCATCAGCACCAGCACCCGCTCGCCTTCGCTGGTCCAGACGCGCATCTTGCGGTAAATGGAGATGTGGTCGACCCCCGCATTGGTGCGCGAGTCCGACGCGAACACCAGCCCCTGATCCAGGGCCATGGCGACGCAATAGGTCATCTAATCCTCCCGTTCATTGGTCCTGTACGCGGACCTTGACGCTCATGTCCTCGCCGCCGCCGCCGTGGCGCAGGCCGCGGATCGGCGCGGCACCGTCATAGTCCAGCGCCACCGCCAGCCGGACATAGGCGGGTGTGGCGCTCTGGCGGTTGCTGGGGTCGAAGCTGACCCAGCCCAGATGCTCCACCGCCGCTTCGGCCCAGGCATGGGTGGCCAGGTGGCGACCATCCTCGGCCGTGGTGTGCAGGTAGCCGCTGACGTAGCGGGCCGGGATACCCCACGCGCGACAGCAGGCGATGAACAGGTGGGCGTGGTCCTGGCAGACGCCGCTGCCCTGGGCCAGCACCTCGGTGGCGGTGGAACTGGTCTGGGTCTCGCCGGGACGATAGGCCACCGCGTCGTGGATGGCGGCCATCAGCCCATGCAGCGCCGCCAGATCGCCCTTGGCCCGCAGCCTGACCAGTGGGCCGAGGAAGGTGCGAATGCGGTCGTCGGCCTGGGTCAGCGGCGTGGTCCGCAGGTAGGCTTCCAGCGGCAGGCCGCCTTGGTCGAGCGGCACGACGCCATGGGTCTCTTCGGTGTCAACCTCGCCGATGACATTGATGGCG
>DATJKV010000265.1:0-1892 GCA_035491155.1 Magnetospirillum sp.
CTCATAGCACGGCCTCCGGCAGGCGGATGGTGGGCTCGCGGCTGGCCAGCAGGCCACGCGGGCGCCACAGCATGATCAGCACCATCGCCCCGCCGAAGGCCAGCATGCGGTATTGCTGCAACTCGCGGAACCATTCGGGCAGGCCCACCAGCAACAGGGCCGCCAGCACCACGCCCACCTGGCTGCCCATGCCGCCCAGCACCACGATGGCCAGGATCACCGCCGATTCGATGAAAGTGAAGCTCTCCGGGCTGATGAAGCCCTGGCGGGTGGCGAAGAACGAGCCGGCGAAGCCGGCGAACATGGCACCGGTGGCGAAGGCCGACAGCTTGATGGTGGTGGGGTTCAGGCCCAGCGAGCGGCAGGCGATCTCGTCCTCGCGCAGGGCCTCCCAGGCGCGGCCGATGGGCAGGCGGCGGATGCGCAGGGTGAACAGATTGGTCAGCGAGGCCAGCAGCAGAATGACGAAATAGAAGAAGACGACCCGGTGGTTGGCCGAATAGTCCAGGCCGAAGAAATCGGCGAAGGTCTGCCTGCCCTCGGGGGCCGAGGCGGTGAACAGCAGGCCGAACAGCGTCGGGCGGGGAATGCCGGTGATGCCCTGCGGGCCGTTGGTGAAATCCTGCCAGTTCTGCAAGATCACGCGGATGATCTCGCCGAAGCCCAGCGTCACGATGGCCAGGTAGTCGCCGCGCAGGCGCAGCACCGGGAAACCGAGCGCGACGCCGAAACTGGCCGAGAACATCCCCGCCAGCGGCAGGCAGACCCAGAACGACCAGCCCAGTTTGGTGGACAGCAGGGCGTAGGAATAGGCGCCGACGGCGTAGAAGGCGACGAAACCCAGGTCCAGCAGGCCGGCCAAGCCGACGACGATGTTCAGGCCCCAGCCGAGCATGACGTAGATCAGCACCAAAGTGGCCTTGTCCACCAGGTTGCGGTCGGCAAAGGGCAGGAAGGGCAGGGCCACGGCAAAGGCGATCATGGCCCAGCCCGCCCACGAACGCGCGTTGCGCAGCGGCGCCAGCAGGCGCTCGCGCAACGGCGAGGCTTTGGCCTTGTCCTTTGGCTTGGCTCCGGGGCGGGCTAGGCGCAGCAGGTTCAGGGCGAAGCGGCCGGCCGCCACCGCCAGTGCCGCCCATACGACCCAGTCCAGGCGAACGCCCAGCGACAGGCCTTGGGACGAATCCACCAGGCGGAAGCCCAGCATGGGCAGTGCCAGCGCGGCGGCGACCACGCCGCCCAGCACGGCGTCAACGGCGGCGTCGCGGAGGCGCAGCACGGCCATGTCAGATCTTCTCCACTTCCGGCCGGCCCAGCAGGCCGGTGGGGCGGAACAAGAGCACCAGAACAAGAATGGAAAAAGCGGCCACGTCCTTGTATTCGATGGAGAAGTAGCCCGACCAGAAGGCCTCGATCAGGCCGATCAGCAGGCCGCCCAGCATGGCGCCGGGCAACGAGCCGATGCCGCCCAGCACGGCGGCGGTGAAGGCTTTGATGCCGGCCAGGAAGCCGATGTAGAAGTCGATGACGCCGTAGTAAAGGGTCACCATCAGGCCGGCCACCGCGGCCAGCGTGGCACCGATGACGAAGGTGGCCGAGACGACGCGGTCCACGTCCACGCCCAAGAGCGCCGCCATCTTCATGTCCTGCTCGGTGGCGCGCTGGGCGCGGCCCAACGGCGTGCGGGTGATGATCCAGGTGAAGATGCCCATCAGCGCCAGGGTCAGCAGCACGATGGCGATCTGGAGATAGGACAGGCTGACGGTGAAATCGGCCCCCTCCATCAGGGTGATGCCGCCCTTGATCACGGGCGGCAGCGGCTTGACGCGGGCGCCTTGCGTGATCTGGGTGAAATTCTGCAACACGATGGACATGCCGATGGCCGAGATCAG
>DATJKV010000266.1:0-1861 GCA_035491155.1 Magnetospirillum sp.
CCCTATCGGTCGCCCGAGATGCCGCTGCTGATGAAGGACATCGACACCGTGGTGGTGCCGTCCGTCTGGTGGGAGAACAGCCCCATCGTCATCCAGGAAGCCTTCGCCCACGGCCGCCCGCTGATTTCCTCCAATATCGGCGGCATGGCGGAAAAAATCCGCAATGGCGTTGACGGCCTGCACTTCCGCGTCGGCAGCCCCGAGGATTTGGCCGACCGCATGACGGAAATCCTGCGCGAGCCCGCCCGCTGGGAGCAGCTTCGGTCCAAGATCCGCCGTCCGCTCGGCTATCAGGACGCCGCCCGCCAGCACCTGATGATCTATCGCGGCCTGCTGGGCGAGCGGAAGGTGGCCAAGGCTGCCAATGCTTGAGGACGCGCGCCTTATGGTGAGGGAGGCAAGCGGCCAGGAGGAGCCGTGTCCGCCACTTGAGGGAATACATTAAGGCCTAGGGAATGCGCATCCTGTTCCTCCACAACGCGTTCCCCGGCCAGTATCGCCATCTGGCCACCGAGCTGGCTCGGCACCATGAGGTGGTGTTCGCCAGCATGGGGACAGGCAGTTTGCCGGGCGTGCGCACGGTCACCTATCGCCAGGCGCGCAAGGTGCGCGACGAAACCCATCCCTACCTGCGTTGGATGGAGGATGCGGTGCTGACCGGCCAGGCGGTGTACCGGCTGTGCCACGGGCTCAAGCAGCGCGGTTTCGTCCCCGACGTGGTCTGCGCCCATTCCGGCTGGGGCCCGGCGCTGTATGTGAAGGAAATCTTCCCGCAATGCCGGCTGGTCGGCTATTTTGAGTGGTTCTACCGCACCAGCGGCGGCGATGCCGATTTCCTGGCGCCGCTCGGCGAGGACGATCGGTTGCGTCTGGCCACCCGCAACGCCTCGCTGCTGCTGGACTTGGCGGCGGTGGACATCGCCGTCTGTCCCACCCGTTTTCAGGTCGGCACGTTCCCCGAGCGCCTGCGTCCGCTGCTTAGCGTGCTGCACGACGGCGTGGATACCGATTATTTCACCCCGGCCGCGCCGGAGGGCGAGATCGTCACCTATGCCACCCGCGGCATGGAGCCCTATCGCGGCTTTCCCCAGTTCATGCGCGCCGCCGCCCTCATCCAGCGCCGCCGGCCCAACGTCCGCATCGTGGTGGCGGGCGACGACCGGGTGGTCTATGGCGTGCGCGGCGAAAGCTGGAAGGATCGCATGCTGGCCGAGCTGGACGGGCGGCTCGATCTCGACCGTCTGCACTTCGCCGGCACCCTGCCGGCCGAGCAGTACCGCGCGCTGCTGCAAGCATCCTCGGCCCATGTCTATCTGACGGTGCCGTTCGTCTTGTCGTGGTCGCTGCTGGACGCCATGGCCTGCGGCGCGCCAATCGTCGGCTCCGACACCCAGCCGGTGCGCGAGGTCATCGATGGCGGCAACGGCGTGCTGGCCGACTTTCACTCGCCCGAGGACCTTGCCGACAAGGTGGTGGGGCTGCTTGAAGACCGCGAGCGTGCCCGCGCCCTGGGGGCGGCGGCGCGGGCGACCGTCGAAGCGCGCTATGCGCTGAAGGACCTGCTGCCCCGCCACTCGGCGTTGGTCACCGGATCGCCACCGGAATGCGCACCAGGTCGCGATCCATCACCAGCTTGCAATCCTGCACGTTGAAGCGGGTCAGGTACAGCCAGGCCTTGTCGCCGACGCTTTCGAAATTGCGCGACGGGCTGGTGGGGTCCAGCAGCGAGGGATAATTGTAGGCCGCCGCGCCGCAACCCTGTTTGCCGGAAATGGGCAGGGACATGGCCAGCGCTGGCTTGGACCAGTGCACCAGATCGGGCGAGGTGGCGATGTAGACACCGTCGCCCTCGGGGCGCGAC
>DATJKV010000267.1:0-3380 GCA_035491155.1 Magnetospirillum sp.
TTCGCCCGCCTGCGCAAGGCCAACCCGGCGCCCTACGGCCTGCTGGCCAATTTGGGCGACGGCGAGGCACTGGTCTCGGCCAGCCCCGAGATGTTCGTGCGTTCGGATGGGCGACGCATCGAAACGGCGCCCATCTCGGGCACCGTGGCGCGCGGCGCCGATGCCATAGCCGACGCCGCCAACATCCTGTCGCTGCTCAACAACCACAAGGAAGCGGCGGAGCTGACCATGTGCACCGACGTTGACCGCAACGACAAGGCGCGCATCTGTACCCCTGGCAGCGTGCGGGTCATCGGCCGGCGCCAGATCGAGATGTATTCCCGCCTGATTCATACCGTGGACCACGTTGAGGGCGTCTTGAGGCTGGACATGGACGCGCTCGACGCCCTGCTGTCCCACGCCTGGGCGGTAACGGTGACGGGTGCGCCGAAGAAATGGGCCATGCAGTTCGTCGAGGACCACGAGGCATCCCCGCGCCGGTGGTACGGCGGCAGCTTCGGTGCCGTCCTGGCCGATGGTGGCCTCGACACCGGGCTGACGCTGCGCACCATCCGGTTGGCGGACGGCATGGCCGAGGTGCGCACCGGCGCCACCCTGCTGATCGACAGCAATCCGGACGCGGAAGACCGCGAGTGCCGGCTGAAGGCCTCGGCCCTACTGGCGGTACTGGAGGACAAGGTGGAAGCGCCGCCCAAGCCGGCGGCGCCACCCCATGCTGGCCGCCGGGTGCTGGTGGTGGACCATGAGGACAGCTTCGTCCACACCCTGGCCGATTACTTCCGCCAATGGGGCGCCGAAATCCGGGTGGTGCGCCAGCCGGCCGCCCGCGCCGCCATGGCCGAATTTACCCCCGATCTGGTGGTGCTGTCCCCCGGCCCCGGCCGTCCGGGCGACTTCGCCGTCTCGGACACCATCGGCGCGGCGCTGGAGCAAGGCTGCGCGGTGTTCGGCATCTGCCTGGGCCTTCAGGGTATCACCGAGCATTTCGACGGCGAGTTGGCGCTGGGCACGCCCGCCCACGGCCAGCCCGCCGACATCCGGGTCTTGGGCGGACGCTTGCTGGCCGGCCTGCCAGCCACGTTCCAGGCTGGCCGCTACCACTCGCTGCACGCCCGGCGAGACACCCTGCCGGCTTGTCTGGAGGTCACGGCGGAGTTGGTGGCCGCAGCGGAGCGGGAAGACCCCATGGTCATGGCGCTGGAACACAGGACCCTGCCGGTGGCGGGCGTGCAATTCCATCCCGAGTCGCTGCTGTCACTGGCAGATGGAGTAGGATTGCAGTTGGTGGGGAACGTGCTGGACAGGCTTCCTTCTCCCGCCCGGCGGGAGAAGGTGGCGCCCACCGGCAAAGCCGGTGATTGTTTGGTGCGCGCTTCGCGCGCGGCCGGATGAGGGAGCCCCAGGCTCCGGAGTCCTCGGCTCCCTCACCCGCCTCCGCTCCGCTACGGCACCCTCTCCCGCTCGCGGGAGAGGGTTCGTTCTTCTACGCCCCCGCCTTCATGGCTTGCCACACCTTGACCGCCTGCACGGTCTCGGGGACGTCATGGGCGCGGATGATCTGAACGCCGGCATCCAGGCCGGCGAGGTGGGCGGCCAGGGTGCCGGGCAGACGCTCGGTGGCACCTTCGCCCTTGCTGAGCGCAGCGACGAAGCGCTTGCGGCTGGCGCCCAGCAGGATGGGACAACCTAGGCCGTGGTAAAGGGCCAGGCTGGCCAGCACCTGGGCGTTGTGGGCCGGATTCTTGCCGAAACCGATACCGGGATCGGTGGCGATGCGGGCGGCGGGAATGCTGGCGGCTTCGCAGGCGGCGATGCGGCCCGCCAGGTAATCGTAGATGTCCAGCGGTGCGCAGTCATAGGTGGGGTTGTCCTGCATGGTCTGAGGCTGCCCCTGCATGTGCATGATGCACACCGCCGCCCCTGTCCTGGCCGCCACCGCCAGCGAGCCGTCGCCCTCCAGCGCGGTGACGTCGTTGATGATCTTCGCCCCCGCCGCCATGGCCGCCTCCATCACCGCCGCGTGGCGGGTGTCGATGGAAACGGTGACGCCCTTTTCCGCCAGGGCGCGCACCACCGGCAGCACCCGGGCCAACTCCTCATCGCGCGACACCGGGGCGGAACCGGGGCGAGTGGATTCGCCGCCCACGTCGACGATATCGGCGCCGGCCTCCACCATGGCCAGGGCATTGGCGACGGCGGTGCCGGAATCCAGGTTGCGCCCACCGTCCGAGAAGCTGTCCGGCGTGGTGTTGACGATGCCCATGACCAGCGGCCGCTCCAGCGCCAGCCCGGCCCAGGGCGCCCGACGGGCGCCGATGCGGCGCACCAGGCGGCCCAGCCGGCGCGCCATTTCCTCGCCCTCGCCCTCGGCCCAGTCCACCAGTTCGGCATAAGGAGCCAGCGACAGCCACGCCCCCCGCCCCTCGCGCACGATCACCGCCCCGGCGGTGAAGGCCAGCCCGGCCTCGGCAACCGGCCAACCGTTGCCCGAGACGATGGCCGCCGCCGCCTGTTCGCCCGCCACCAGCCCGGTCGGCAGCAGATAGAAGCCGGTGTTCTCCCAGTCGAGGCCACGGGGCAGCCCGGAAGAGCGGCGGAAGGCGGAGGGGATGGTCATGGGCGAGCTCTCGTACAACCCTCTCCCACCTCGTGGGAGAGGGTGGCCGCATAGCGGCCGGATGAGGGGGCCGGGGAAAAGCCGGCGGGGCATGGGCAGGGTATCGGGCAAACTGGCAGCCAGCCAGTTACTCCCCGGCTCCCTCACCCTCCCAGCCTGCGGCTGGGCCCCTCCCTCTCCCACGAGGCGGGAGAGGGGCTACAAAGCAAAATGGCCGAGACGCGCCCGGCCATTTCAGCTCACTCGCCCGGCTGCGGTTCCGGGTCGGGGCCAAGACCGCCGGCCTGCGGACCGGACGTCGGCACCGACGAGCGGCGCGGGCCGTCCTTGGCCCGGGTATAGCCGCCGTCACGCACCAGAGGCTCGCCCCGCAACAGGGTGTCGATGTCCTCGCGCGACAGGGTTTCGTATTCCAGCAGGCCCTTGGCGATGACTTCCAGCTCGTTCAGGCGCTCGGTCAAAATCTCGCGCGCCTTGCGCTCGCCGTCCTCGACGAAGCGGCGGATCTCGGCGTCGATGAGCATGGCGGTGTTGTCCGACATGTTCTTGTGCTGGGTCACCGAGTGGCCGAGGAAGACCTCTTCCTGGTTCTCGTTGTAGCGCAGCGGGCCCAGCTTGTCCGAGAACCCGAACTCGGTGACCATCTTACGGGCCATGTTGGTGGCCTGCATGATGTCGTTGGAGGCGCCCGAGTTCATGTGATCCTCGCCGTAGATCAGTTGCTCGGCGACACGGCCGCCGAAGCACACGGCGATGCGGGCCT
>DATJKV010000268.1:0-2350 GCA_035491155.1 Magnetospirillum sp.
CAAGGAGGTCCTGGGCTCCGACGTCGTCCCGGTCGAAACCGAGATCCGCCTGATCGACGAGCAGATTTCGCGCATCCAGGTCATCGTCAACAAGCTGCTGCAATTCGCCCGCCCCGGCGATTTCGCCGGCCACTTGGAAGATACCGACGTCAACGCCTGCATCTCGGACTGCCTCGTGCTGACCCGCCACAACATGCGGCGGACGGGCGTCGCGGTGGAAACCACGCTCCAGGCGGGCGCAAGCATTGAGATGAACTGCGTCGAGCTTCAGCAGGTGCTGATCAACCTGATAGTCAATGCCCTGCAAGCCATGCCGTCAGGCGGCACTTTGACGCTGGAGACCCACGACGCCGGCGCCGAAGAGGCCGCAGCCCTGGGCATCGAGCTCTTCGAGGGTGTCGTCATCCGGGTGCGTGACACAGGCCACGGCATCCAGCCCGAAATCCTGGGCCGCATCTTCGATCCGTTCTTCACCACCAAGAAGCAGACCGGCACGGGCTTGGGACTGTCGATCAGTTACGCCATCGTCCAGCGCTATGGCGGCGGCATCGCGGTGGAGAGCAAGCCAGGTCAGGGAACCACCTTCACCATATGGCTACGCCGTAGCCCATTGTTCGCCGGCGGCGATACACAGGCGCCGGCATTTTCGGCGCAGTTCCTGCAGCGCATTTGAGATGCCCGCCTAGGGTCGAGCGCCCACGGCGCCACCTTTCGCGAGGTGGACGTTCATGCGATCCGCATTGGGAAACAATGCGACGTTCTCCGGCCGGTATCACGATGTTGCTCGCTCACGGCAATACCGCGGAGTTGCAAACGTGAGGCACGGGCCACCTACGGCGCCATCTCGACGTTTTCCTCCCACCCCTATGAGCCCCCAAACGAGCGGTTGAGACGCCCCCTTCCGTCACCGATATGGCCGGTATGCAGACATTTCCCCCCAGTGCGGACACATGGCTGCGGCTGGCTCTGGTCGTGGTGGTGCTGTCGGTGTCGTTCGCCGGGGCGCTGACTGCCGGGTTGATCCATTCCGACTGGCTGAACGGGACCAATCTGCCGCCGGCACAGCCCGTCCCCTTCAGCCATCAGCACCACGTGGGTGGGTTGGGCCTGGATTGCCGCTACTGTCACACCTCCGTGGAGCTGAGCAGCGAGGCCGGGCTGCCGCCGACGCACATCTGCATGACCTGCCATTCCCAGCTTTATACCGGGCAGGAGATGCTGGCCCCGGTCAGACGCTCGCTGGCCGAGAACCGGCCGATTCCCTGGCGCCGTGTGGTCAAGCTGCCGGGCTATGTCTACTTCAACCACGCCATTCATGTGTCCAAAGGGGTGGGCTGCTCGGAATGCCATGGGCGCATCGACCGCATGCCGCTTACCGCCAAGGCCCATTCCTTCAAGATGCAGTACTGCGTGGGGTGCCACCGCGACCCCGCCCCCCATTTACGGCCGCTGGACCAGGTGACCGACATGGACTGGCAACCACCCGCCGATCAGCAGGAGATTGGCCGCCAGCTGATGATCGAGCGCCGTATCGACACCCACCGCATTACCGATTGCTATACCTGCCACCGGTGAAGCCATGGCAAGCCGACGCGACGTCCTCAAGTTGATGGCGGCCTCGATGGCTTTGGCCGGGGCGGGCTGCGACGGACCGCAGACGGAAGCGCGCACCTACGTGGAACGGCCGGAAGGCATCGTTCCCGGCCTGCCCAATCACTACGCCACCGCCTGGCTGCTGGAGGGGATCGCCCAGCCGGTGATCGCCACCTGTCGGGAGGGCCGGCCGATCAAGCTGGAGGGCAATTCCGATCACCCGGCCAGCAACGGCGTTACCGACGTCTTCACCCAGGCGTCCATCCTGCAGCTCTACGACCCCGACCGGTCCTCATTGCTGCGCAAAGGCGGAATGACGGCAACCTGGAACCTGTTGGCGGGAGAGCTGGCGCGCAAGGCCGAGGAATGGCGGCGGACGAAGGGCCGCGGGCTGGTCGTGCTGACCGGCGCGACCACTTCGCCGACACTGGTCCGCCTGCTGACCTGGCTGGGACGACAATATCCCGAGATGGGCTGGTACGGCTTCGAACCGGTGGGCCAGGGCAACCGGGCGGCCGGATTGCGGGCGGCATTCGGCCGTCCGGTGGAAGCCCATCCGCGCCTGGATAAGGCGCGCGTGGTGGTCAGCTTCGACGACGACCTGCTGGGGCCGGGACCACGCCAGACGCTGAACGCATGGCGTTGGCGTTCGGCCCGCCTGGCTGGGCGGCAGGGCCAGCCACAGCAAATCTTCGTCGCCGAATCCGTGCCCGGCCTGCTGGGTCCGCAAGCGGATTATCGCCTTGCCGCCGCGCCG
>DATJKV010000269.1:0-7367 GCA_035491155.1 Magnetospirillum sp.
GAACGGCCTGTGCGAGGTGGAGGTGAAGGAGGCGGAAGACGGCGACAGCGTTCTGCGCGGCCGCGCCCTCATCGCGCCGGGCAACCGGCACATGCTGCTCCAGCGCAGCGGCGCCCGCTATTACGTCACCGTCAAGGATGGCCCCTTGGTGTCACGGCACCGGCCCTCGGTGGACGTGCTGTTCCGCTCGGCCGCCCACAATGCCGGTTCCAACGCGCTGGGGATTCTGATGACCGGCATGGGTGATGACGGCGCCGCCGGGCTGCTGGAGATGCGCCATGCTGGCGCCACCACCATCGCGCAAGACGAGGAAACCTGCATCGTCTTCGGGATGCCCAAGGAGGCCATCGCCCGCGGTGCGGCCGAGAAGGTGGTGCCGCTGAATCTGTTGGCCTCCGAGATCGGACGGGCCGACACCGGGTGATCCCTCAGAACAACAGATCGTCTACATCCACCGTCGCCGGTTCGGCCGAAGCTGTGGCTGCCGGTTCGTCGCCGCCGAACAAATCATGCAGGGCGCGTTCGCTGGCCATGGTGTAGTTGCCCGTCAGGTTGGCGAGCACATGGCACTTCAATTCGTCGGCTCGCTCCGGGTCGATGGCGGTGCGGGCGGTGGTGTCGCGCAGGCGGATGGCGACCTCCCGCAGGGCGCGAGAGAAGTCGGCGGTGATACCGATGCCGTCTGCGGCTTCGCGCAGCAATCCCTGGGCGCGGCTGCTTTCCGCTTCCAGGCCCGCCAGCGCCGCCTCCTGACTGGCGCCGTTGGCAGCCATGAAGGCGGCGGCCGCGCGCAGGTTCGCCAGCGCGCCGTCGATGCCTTCCGAGGCGGTCTGCCCGTCGGCCAGGTCTTCGGCGATGCCCATGGCGGTCTTCAGGCCTCCCATCAGCGCGCCGGCGTCCTCCACCGTGCGGTTGGCCAACTGGCGAAGCGTCTGCGCCACCACGCTGAGGGTGCGCCCCCTGTCTCCCAGCCGTGAGCATTTGAACGAGGCGTTAAGGCCCATGATCTTCAGGTCCGCCTCGATGGAATGCACCGCCTCGACATGTGCCACCATGCTTTCGGTGGCCTTGCTCACCTCCCGCATGGCCGTCTCGGTGTTGGCGAGCGCCGTGCCGTACCCCTGCAACAATGCTTCGGTGCGGGCCATCTCGGCTGCCAGGCCTTCGAGGAACGAGGTGCCGTGGGCCCCGGTGAAGCTGGAATGGCCCAGTTGCCCCACCTCCTCGGCCTCGTCGGCCAGGGCGCCCATGTTGCGGGTCACCTCGGCCGCCTCGCGCGACAGGTCGTGGGCGGAATTGTCCAGTTGGGCGGATTGCAGGTTGACCACCAGGGCGGCAGCCTGCGCCGCCTCGTCGGCCGACAGCGTCGGGGCAAGGTTGGGCAGGTCGCCCAGCAGGCCCAATGCCTGGGACACGTGTTCGGTGCGCTGACGGGTGATGTCGCCGATCTGCAGGGCCGAGACCAGATCGGCCACGTGGTCGCCCGCTTGGCGCGAGCGCTGGCCGATCAGCGACGCGGCCGCCGCGATGCGCTGGCGCTGGCTGGCCAGCAGCGCCAAGCCTTCATCGAGGCGGCGGCACACCGATTGAAGCTCCGCCCCATGCCCGTCGCTGAAGCCGGCTTGCGCCTTGTAAGCCGCATCGGTCTGGCCGGCCAGCTCGCGCAATTCGCCTTCCAGCAGGGCCAATTCGGCCGCAGCATCGTTCGCCAGCCGATCGATTTCGCGGGTGAACACCGAGAAGTCCAGACTGCCGGCATCCAGATGGGCGGCTTCCACCTTGGCGTTCAGCCCGACGAGTTTCACCTCGCCCACCGTCTTGGTCAGGCGGTTCAGCCGCGCGCTCATATCCTTGAGCGCGCCGGCCAGCCCGCCCAGGCGGGTCGCCGAACTGCCGCCTGTTTGGCACCCCAGCCCTGCGGCGACGGCCAGCGCGGCGTGCAGGCCATCCACGCAGTGGCGCATGTCGTCGCCTTCGTATTGTTGGGCAAGGTCGGCGAAGGATTGGGCGATGCTGCGCCAACAGCCCACTGCTTGGCCCAGCCGTTCGCCCGCATCGAGGAACACCGCCTCGATGGAACCGGCCACCCGGTCCAGCTCGGCGACGGCCAAGGTGGTCTCCAGGCCGGTCGGGGATTCGTTGGTCATGCGGGCCTCCGTGCACCGGGATGACCCACGGATTATTCCCGCCTGCCCGCAAGGCCACAAGGTGGAGGCGCTGGGCAGCTTCCTCCTTCTAAAGTGGGAGGGGTGGGGGCTTAGGTCGTAGATAACTTAAGTATACAAAGCTATCAGCGGTGTGCTGTTTGTGCGATGCCACAATATTTGCCAAAGGCTGGGGTGCGATCCTTACGCCATGCGGATACTATGACGTGCTGCCAACCAATGATAGAGTCTCTGCGATAAAAGATGACGAGCTCAGACCCGGGGGGGATCATGACGATCATCGTTGCTGGGGACAATCAGCTAGCGAAAGAAAATCTCGCCTCCGCTTTGGGCGCGTCGCTCGACCGCTCTGTCGTTTGCGTCGACGACATTTCGGAAATTTACGATGTGTCGATAGCTGCCGTGGTCTTGCTCGATTACGCTGCGGTTGCGGCGCATAGTCTTGACGTAATTCGCGCTAGCCTGCCCGACACCACCAAGGTGGCCGTCTACAGCGCGCCCGGAACGGCCGATGAGGCCATGGGCTGGCTGTGCCGCGGCTATGATGGCTATCTGCCGCGCAGCATGACCGCCCCGGCTATCGTTTGTGCCGTCCAGTTGATGCTGCGGGGCGAGCGCTTCGTGCCGTCCATCGCCATCAGCGCCCCCGCACCGAGCGGCGGCCAAGTCAATTCGGATAGTCGTCAGCCGGATTGCGGCCTGTCGCCGCGTCAGCGCGAAGTTCTGTCCATGGTCGCCACCGGCGCTTCCAATAAGCACATTGCCCGCGCCCTGCATGTGGAGGAGGTGACCATCAAGTCCCACGTCAAGGCCATTTTCCGCAAGCTGGGCGTACGCTCGCGCACCGAGGCTGCCCGCTATGTGCTGTCGCCCGGCCGGGCCGAGATGCCGAGGGTGCTGATGGATGTGCCGAATTACTCCTCGGTGTGGCACGCCTGCTGACCCGAGGGGGAGGAACAATACGTCCAAGAATAATGGCGCCGCAGCCCGGACCTGGCTGCGGCGCCATAATCTTATGCGCCGATTGGGTGGTGGAGCCTCTGGACTAACCGGCCCGGGCTGATTATCACCATGGGCATGACCACCCCGCAGATGCTCGCCTTTGGCCTGCTGGCCGCCACCATCGCCCTGTTCGTGTGGGACAGGCTGCGTTACGACGTGGTTGCCATGCTGGCGCTGTGCGCCGGCATGGTCATGGGGCTGGTGCCGTTCGACCATGCCTTCCGCGGCTTCAGCGATCCGGTCGTGGTGGTGGTGGCCGCCGCCCTGGTGGTCAGCGCCGCCATCGAGCGGTCGGGGGTGGTCGAGCGGCTGGTGCGACCCCTGGCGGCGGTACGCTCGCCCACGGTGCTGGTGGGGACGCTGGTGGCCATGGTGGCCGTGTTGTCCGCCTTCATGAAGAACGTGGGCGCGCTGGCCATCTTCATCCCGGTGACACTGCGTTTGGCCCGGCAGGTGGGACTGACGCCGTCGCAGGTGTTGATGCCCCTGTCCTTCGCCTCGCTGATCGGCGGGCTGATGACGTTGATCGGCACTTCGCCCAACATCATCGTCTCACGGGTGCGCGCCGACCTTACCGGCGTACCGTTCTCCATGTTCGACTTCACCCTGGTGGGCGCCGGCATCACCGCCTGCGGTGTGGCTTTCATCGCCTTCGGTTGGCGCATCCTGCCGCGTGAGCGCACGGCCCAGACCGGTCAGGGCGCCGACTTCCATATCCAGGACTACCTGTCCGAACTCAAGGTGCCCGAAGGGTCGGCGCTGGTGGATTGCACCGTGCGCGACGTGGAGCAGTTGTTCTCCGGCGGCCTGCTTACCGTCGCCACGGTCATACGCGACAAGGGTCACCGCTATGTGCCCGGCCAGGACTGGGTGCTGTCGGCGGGCGATGTGCTGGTGCTCGAGGGTGACCCGGCGGCGCTGCTGCCGATGACCGAGTCCGGCATGCTGGAACCCATGGCCAACGGCGGCGCCGTGGCGGCCGAGCCGGTGGAAGTGGTGGTGATGCCCAACTCGCCGCTGGTGGGCAGCACGGCGGCGCGCTCGATGCTGCGCCGGCGCTTCGGCGTGGCGTTGCTGGCGGTCCGCCGCTCGGGCCGCGATTATGTGAACCGGCTGCGCCAGATCGAATTCCAGGCCGGCGACGTGCTGGTGGTCGAGGTGGGCGAGGGGGCGGCCACCCAGACCCTGGAGGATCTCGGCCTGCTGCCGCTGGCCCAGCGCCGGCTGGGTTTCGGCGGCCGCAAGGGGCGTATTCCTATCGTGGTGGTGGCCGCCACCATGGCCTTGGTGGCCTTCGGGGTGGTGCCGGTGGGGCCGGCCTTCTTCATGGCGGCGCTGGTGTTGGTGCTGACCGGCTGCCTGTCGCTGAAGGATGCCTACGACGCCATCCAGTGGCCCATCATCCTGCTGCTGGGTGCGCTGATCCCGGTCAGCGAGGCCATGAAAAGCACCGGCGCCTCCGAGCTGATGGCCGGGTGGTTGGCTACCGCCGCCTCGCAACTGCCGCCCTTGGGCGCCATCGCCATGGTCATGGCCGCCTCCATGCTGCTGGCGCCGTTCCTGCACCATGCGGCCACCGTTCTGCTGATGGGGCCCGTGGCCGCCAGCATGGCCACCCGGCTGGGCCTCGCCATCGACCCCTTCCTGATGGCGGTGGCCATCGGCGCCGCCAGCGATTTCCTCACCCCCATCGGCCACCAGTGCAACACGCTGGTCATGGGGCCGGGCGGCTATCGCTTCGGCGATTACTGGCGGCTGGGCCTGCCGCTTTCCCTCATCGTACTGACGGCCGGCACCTTGCTGCTGCCCGTGGCCTGGCCGCTGCGCTAAAGCTATTTGCCCTCGCCGCTCTAATAGTGCAACGGCACCGTCACCGCCAGGCCGTCCTCGGGCACGGTCACGGCGGCGGGGTCGAATTTCGGCGGGCCGAACACCGCCGGGTCATTGGTCATGCCCCAACCCTCGGCCGGGAACATGCCCATGAACAGGTCCAGCTTTCCGTTGGAATTGGCGTCGTGGTAGGCGATCACCGCGTAGCGGCCGGGGGCCAGCTCGCCGAAGCTGACCTGGGCGGGGTTGGCGGCGGGCACCGTCTTGATCGCCACCGCCTTGTCCTCGTGGCGGAAGGACTCGGAATTGTCGTACAGGGCGACACGCACGTTGCCCTCGGTGTCGCGCACCCCCTGGACGGTGACGGTCAGTTCGGCGGCAGTGGCGGGCAGGGCGGCCAGCAAGGTCAGGGCAGCGGGAAGGGCGAGCGCAAACCGGGTCATGGTCATCCTTCGCTGAAATCTCGGGAACGGTCGGACTCTGGCCGCGCAAGCTGACCGCCACCTGACAGCATGGCTTACGGCGGCACGCTTTTACGGTATGGTCCTCCCGATCCAATGCTCGAGAGGGGTGCCATGGCCCAGGCGCAAACCGCCATCTGCGCGGATACCGGTGCTTTCGGATTGTTCCTCACCTTCACCCTGGTGGAAGGGGGCGCCCTCGCGGTGCGCCGCGCCGCCGCCGCCCTGCCCAAACTTGCCGCCGCCATGGCCGAGAATCTGGCCGAGCCGGCCTTGGTCTGCGCACTGGGTGTCGGAGCCCAGGCCTGGGAGGCGGTGATGGGTGGCCCCATGCCGAAGGGCTTGATGCCGTTCGAGCCGCTGGCCGACGGCGATCGTCAGGCCCCCGCCACTCCTGCCGACCTGTTCCTGCACATTCACTCGCCCCGCCATGACGCCAACCTGATGCTGGCCCGTGCCTTCGTGCGCAGCCTGGCCAGCGGTGCCGATCTGGTGGAAGAGGTGATGGGGTTCAAGCACCTGGGCGGCCGCGATCTCACCGGCTTCGTGGACGGTACCGAAAACCCCGAGGGTGACGAGCGCGCCGAGGTCGCGTTGGTGGCGGACGCCTCCTTCGCCGGCGGCAGCTTCGTCAGCATCCAGCGCTATGTCCACGACCTCGCCAAATGGGACGCCCTGCCGGTGCCGTCGCAGGAGCTGGCGGTGGGACGCACCAAGGAGACCGACGAGGAGTTGGACGACGAGGTCAAGCCGCCCACCGCCCACATCGCCCGCGTGGTCATCGAGGAGGACGGCGAGGAGCTGGAAATCCTCCGCCACAGCCTGCCCTACGGCGGCACCCGGGAAAGCGGCCTGTACTTCGTCGCCTACGGCGCCACCCCCGAGCCGTTCCGCAAGATGCTCACGCGCATGGTCGTGCGCGACGGCGACGGCCATTTCGACCGCCTGCTGGACTTCACCAAACCGGTGACCGGCGCCACCTTCTTCACTCCGTCACGGGAGATGCTGGAGGCGCTGGCCTGAGGGTGCCGATCTTAGCAGGGTGATTAGGCGGCCCGCTGGATAAGCGGTCATCGGGCAAAGCCCTCCTTGCCCTGTGGGGCAAGCCCGTCGCGGCGGTCGCGCACGCGGCGGAAAAGGGCTTCCAGGCGGCGGTTATAGGCGCGAATGTCGAAATCCCGCGCCCAGCGCAGGCGCGAGGCGGCGCCCATGCGGCGGCGCAAGGGGGCATCCTCGGCCAGCAACGACAGGGCGGCGGCCAGGGCCACCTCGTCGCCGACGGGCAGCAGGAAGCCGTTGGAGCCGTGCTCCACCGCGTCGGGGATGGCGCCCACCGGGGTGCTCACCACCGGCAGGCCCCAGGCCATGGCTTCCAGGATGGCCATGGGCAATCCCTCGTTGCGCGATGGCAGCACCAGCAGGTCGGCCCAGGCCAGCAATTCGTGCGCCTTGTCCTCGGCTACCCATCCGGTGAAGGTCAGGCGCTCGGCAATGCCCAACAATTGGGCCAGGGCCTTGGATTCCGAGATCTCGCCATTGCCGGCCAGCATCGCCTCCCAGGCGAAGCCCTGCATCATGGGCGACGCCAGCGCCCGCAGCAGCACCGGTACCCCCTTGCGCGGGCCCAGCACACCCAGGAACAGGATGCGGCAGGGACCATGATGGGTGTGATCGGGTATTCGCTCGGGGCCGGGCACGGCATTGGGCAGCACTTCGATACGCTCGGCCGGCAGGTCCAATTCGGCCATGGCAAAGTCGCGCCAACAGGAGCCGAGGGTCACCACCGACTCCGCCCTATGCACCATGTCCTTTACCAGGCGGCGGCCGTGCGGGCTCAAACCGCGGCAGAACTCGGCGAAGTCCGCTCCGTGCAGGTGCAGGATCGTGGGGATGCCGAAGGCATGACCCA
>DATJKV010000270.1:0-2590 GCA_035491155.1 Magnetospirillum sp.
GCTTCCCGGCTTGGCGGGCACGGCAGCGGTAGCGCTGGCGTGGTGGCCGGCGCTGTTCTAGAGTTTGTCCGACTTAGGCTGAATCCCTTTTCATTTTCGTCACCCCCGGGCTTGATCCGGGGGGCCATGGATGGCCGGGTCAAGCCCGGCCATGACGAAGAAAAGGAAAATTCGACCAAACCCAGACAGACTCTAGCTAAGTCAGCGCCGTTCCCACCGCCTCGTCCGTCACCAGGCACTCCGCCGGGAAATTCAGCCGCACCGTGGTGCCGTGGTCGGGCTCGCTGGTAATGCTCAGCGTGCCGCCGTGCTGTTCGGTCAGGCTGCGGGCGATGGGCAGGCCCAGGCCGGAACCGGGGTGACTGCGGGAATAACTGGCCTGGGCGCGGCCGAACAGGGTCAGGACCCGCTCCAACTCTTCCGGCTTGATCCCGACACCGGTATCGCTGACCGCAAACGTGAGGCTGCGGTCCGCTTCCAGCTGGGCGGTCAATTCCACGCGGCCACCGGCGGGAGTGAACTTCACCGCATTGGACAAGAGGTTCAGCAGCACCTGGCGCAGGCGCCGGGGGTCGCCGCGCAAGCCCGGCAGTGGCTCGGGCGGCTGAACGTACAGCATGACGCGGGAATTGTCGGCGCGCGGCCGAATCAGGCGGCCGACGCTGTCCATCAGCTCGCCCGGGGCCACAACCTCCTCCCGCAAGGAGAGCTGACCGGTTTCGATACGCGAGACGTCCAGGATGTCCTCGATCAGGCCCAGCAGGTGTTGGCCGGATTCCTCGATGCCGGCGGCGTACTCGCGATAGCGCGAGCTGCCCAGCGGGCCCAGGTACTCGTTGTGCATGACCTGGGCGAAGCCGATCACCGCGTTCAGCGGCGTGCGCAGTTCATGGCTCATATTGGCAAGGAAATTGGTCTTGGCCTCGTTGGCGCGGTCGGCCTGTTCCTTGGCCTGGCGCACCGCCTCGACCATATCGGCCTCGGCCATGACCGAGCGGCCCACCAGCACCACCCCGATTGCCATCAGCCCGCCGATGCAAAGCAGCAGACCCTCGGACAAGGGGTCAAGCTGAATGCCGTCGAACCAGTGCCACAGGGACAGCACCCTGCGGCCGAGCATGAGGATGAAGGCGAGGGCGACCACCGACCAGCCGGCATTCCAACGGGTGCGCCGAGCCAGGATGACGGCCTGGATGGCGGCAGCCAACTGGAGCAGAATCGAAAGAGCGACAAGTGCGACCATTGGTCCTTAGATCCCATTGGTAGGACCAGTGTCGCCACTTTCCACCCTCAATGCAATTTATACACAGGTTTAAGGTGTGGGAGTAGTCACCAACCCGGCCAGGCCGGCGAAGGCGGGTTGGGGGTGGACGATAAGCCAAGTCGGGATGGGCGAAAGGTAGTCCTGGAACCGCCCCTTGTCCTCGAAACGGCGACGGAAGATGGACTGGACGAAAGCGCCGCGCACACGCGGGATGATGCCGCCGGCGATGAAGACGCCTCCGCGCGCGCCCAACGACAGGGCCAGGTTGCCGGCGACGGTGCCCAGCATGGCGAAGAAGGTGTCCACCGCTTCCCGGCACAGCGGGCATGAACCGTCCACCCCGCGCTGCGCGATGGCATCGGGGGTGCTGTAGGCGGCCGGGCGCCCGCGCAAGGCGGCCAACGCCTCGTAGACGTTGACCAGGCCGGGGCCGGAGAGCACCCGCTCGGCCGAGACGTGACCAAAGCGGCCTCGCAGCCAGCGCAGGATCTCTTCCTCACGGTCGTCGGCGGCGCACATGGTGACGTGGCCGCCCTCGGTCGCCAGGGCGGTCCTGTGGCTGGCGTAGTCCGGTACCAGCGCTGAAACGCCCAGGCCGGTGCCAGGCCCCAGCACCGCGATGGGACTGGCGGGCGCAGGCGTGCCGCCGCCGACCTTGACCAGATGTTGGTCGCCGAGGTGGCGCACGGACAGGGCTACGGCGGTGAAATCGTTGACGACGTCGAGGCGCTCGAACCCCAAGTTCTGCCGCACCCCATCGATGGAGAAGTGCCAGGCCGAATTGGTAAGGTCCACCACGTCGCCGGAGATGGGCGACGCCACCGCGAAGGCGGCGCGGCGGGGCGTTGCGCCGCCGCCGAACGACGCCAGGAACGCCTTGGCGGCCTGGGTTGGGCCGGCGTAGTCGGCACAGCGCATCACCGTGGGTTCGCCTGTTTTTCCCTTGGCATCCACCAGGGCGAAACGGGCATGGGTGCCGCCGATGTCGGCGATCAGGGAAAAGTTCGACATGAGTGCTTCCAACTGATCGATCAGGCCTTGGCGCCAGTCAGCGCCGCGTAAAGTGCAATATAGCGATCAGCTGAGCGGCTCCAGCTGAAATCCTGGTAGACGCACGACGTCTGCACCTTCCGCCACTGGTCCTTCTGCCGGAACATGCCAAGCGCGCGTTCCACCGTCCACTGGAAGGCGCCCGCATTGGCGTGCTCGAAGGCAAAGCCGGTGGCAGTCCCGGTCATCAACCCGTCATAGGTGGTGTCCACCACCGTGTCAGCCAAGCCGCCGGTCACGTGCACCACGGGAATGGTGCCGTAGCGCATGGCGTAG
>DATJKV010000271.1:0-14338 GCA_035491155.1 Magnetospirillum sp.
AAGGAGAAGAACGCGGCCGAACTGGGCGACAATGTGGTGGCCCTGCTGTCCAAGCCGTTCCAGCTGCAAGACCTGCGCGACCGTCTGGCGCGCATCGACGAAACGCTAAAAGAACGACAAGAAGAGGGAGTGTGAGCCATGCAGATCCTGCTTGCCGACGATCACGCCATGGTGCGCGACGGCATGGTGCCGTTCCTTGAGCGGCTGCAGCCCGGCACGTCGGTAATCGAGGCGGCCACCTTTGCCGAGGCCCAAGCGGCAGCGCGTGGGGCCAATAGCCTGTCCCTGGCGATCCTCGACCTCTACATGCCCGGCATGGACGGCTTGGCCGGCCTGAACGCGCTGAAGGCCGAATTCCCTTCCCTGCCCATCGTCATCCTGTCGGGCTCGACCAAGCCCGAGGATGCGCTCCAGGCCATCGAGCACGGCGCCTCGGGCTTCGTGCCCAAGACCATGCGCGGCGAAACCATCCTGGGCGTGTTGCGGTTGGTGCTGTCGGGCGAGAAGTACATTCCGCCCTTCCTATTCGACTACCGCGAAAGCGCCCCCCAGCCGTCGGGCCCGGCCATCGACCCGTCGTCGCCGCTGTCCCATCTGACCCCGCGCGAGCGCGACATCCTGGAAATGATCGTCGATGGCGCCCCCAACAAGATCATTGCCCGCGAACTGAAGCTGCAGGAGGTGACGGTGAAGGCGCACCTGCGCAACATGTTCCGCAAGCTGAACGTGGCCAACCGCACCGAAGCCGCCCGCATCGCGCTGGTCTCCGGCATGGCCGGGCGCAAGGCGCAGAAGGCTTAGAATGGGCCCGGGTACGCGGAGGCTCAGACCTTCACCGCCTCGTTGAGGGGGAAGCGGATTTCGATCTGGATGCCGCTGTCGCGACGCACGCTCACCGAACCGTGCAACTGCCTGACCAGGGCCCCCACCATACGCAGGCCGAGAGCACCGACCTCGGCGGAGAAATCCACACTGCGGTCGGAGTTGACGCCGTTGTCCGCCACCACGACCGCCCCTTCGTCGGCCGAGGGGTTGAGCAGCGTGACACGCAGCTGGCCGCCACCGTCGCCGAAAGCCCGTTTGACCGCGTCGGCCACCAGTTCGTGGACGATCAGCGCCAGCGGCTCCGCCTTGTCCACCGCCAACATCATGGGGCCGGGGTCCACCTTCAACTCGATCCGGTCCTTGCGCACGCCTTCCGCCCGGAATAGCTCGGCGCACAGGGTGCGGACGTAAAGCGAGAAGTCCAGCGCCGCGACGTTGTCTTGCTTGTAGAGCAGCTCGTGCACCTTGGCGAGCGACAGGATACGGCCGCAGGCATCCTCGAATTCCTGACGGGCGGTGGTGTCGGTCAGACGCCAACCCTGCATCTGCAGGATCGAGGAAACGATCTGCAGGTTGTTCTTCACCCGGTGGTGAACCTCCTGCATCAGCACGCGGTTGTCCGCCAGCGAGGTTTTGAGATCCTCTTCCATGGTCTTGCGCGCCGTGATGTCGCGCAGCACCGCCACCACTGCGGCGGCCGCCTCGGTCCCGCCCACCGGCGAAGCCTGAAGCTCCAGACACAATGGCTCGTGCCGCCAGGTCAGCCAGCATTCCTCGGTGGCGGGGGCGCCTTGCGCCAGAACCCGCTTGGCCAAATCCTCCAGCGGCCCCATGACCGCCTCGGACAACCCGGCCTCGCGCCAGGTGCGGCCGGCCAGCTCGTGGGCACGGCGGCCGAAGAATTCCTCGGCGGCACGGCTGGCGAAGCGGATGCGGCCATCGACGTCACACATCATCACCGGGTCCAACGTGGCGTCCAACACCGCGTCCAGGGTCTGGGCGTGGCTGGCGACTTCGTCGGACAGCGCCCGCTCACGCTCCATGGCGCCGAAGATCAGCGCATGGGGACGGCGCATGCCGGTATCGACGACCGCACGCAGCAACAGCCAGGCGCCGACGATCTTGAGCCCATGGCCAAGGAAGTTCATGAGCCCGAACAGGTCTATGTACCAAACGAAGGCCGTCTCGGTGATGACCTTGGCCAGAACGGCGAACATCAGCAGGCGGTAGATGTGGGGATCGAAGCCGGCGGCGCCCCGGCGCAAGCGGGCCAGCACCGCCAGGAACAGCGCCACCAACACCAGTTCGGCGCCAGTCTTGACCGGGGTGACGCCCTGGCCTTCGATGAAGGTGGCGGGCCAGATGTCCGCGAAAGCCGCCAGGATCAGCAGCACGGTCGCGGTGGTCAGGACGGTTAGGATAACCTCGATACGGTAACGTCGTTGCGGCGCCCAAACCGCCACCAGCAGCGTCACACCTTCCAACAGGCGCGCCGACAGCCACAGCTGGGTCGACAAATTGCCGCCGCTGTTGGACAGGATGCCGACGCCCTTGTATCCGAAGGTGTGCACCGTATCGATGGCACCCACGAACAGCCCGCCCAACCCCAGCAACAGAAGGTAGTTGCGGCCGACCCATTCGCGCGAATACCACGCCACCAGGGCGGTGGCGAAGCCGACGACGACCGAGAACATTTCCGCCAGGGTATGGAAGAGCAGGAAGTTGCTGGCCCACACTGCGCACAGCACCACGCCCAGCAGCCCAAAACCGGCCACGGCGCCCGACCCTAAGATCGGCTGCGCCGTCGAACCTTCCCGGAGCCGCACCTCGTCCAACCACTCCTCCACGCAGAGATCGCCAATGCCATATCAACACGCGGTGGCATGACGAAGAGTCTACATGGTAATAGCAGGCGAAACGCCGCGGCGCGAGCCCACCCGACGAACTACAATCTCGTTCGAAGGAACTATTCGATCAGGCCGCGGCGGATCGCATAGGTGGCCAATTCGGCCGAATTATGCAGATCCAGTTTTTGCATGATCTTGGTGCGATGGGTTTCAACCGTCTTGATGGCGATCGAAAGAGTTTCCGCGATCTCGCGATTCTTCAGCCCTTGCGCAATAAGGCGCAACACTTCCCGTTCGCGCGCGGTCAATGCCACCGCCACGGTGTCGGCGCCATCCAGGTATTCGCGCACCTGCTCCTCATTGAGGCCCGGCCCCAGGTAATGCTTGCCGGCGCGCACGGCATTGATGGCCGCCATCAACTCCTCATGCCCCAGCTTCTTCAGCGCGTAGCCATCGGCTCCGGCGGCCAGGGCCTCGGCGACCCGGCGTTCGCAATTGGCCACAGTCAGGATCAGCACGCGGATCTGCGGCGCCACGCGCTTGACGCGGCGCGTGGCCTCGACCCCGTCCAGCACCGGCATGGACAGGTCCATCAGCACGATCTCGGGCTTCAGGGACCGAGCCATGTCGACGGCGGCCTCGCCATCTTCAGCCTCACCGACGATCTCGACGTCCTCCGCCTTCAGCAAGGCGGCCAGGCCCTGGCGCACGAGCAGCTGGTCCTCGGCGATCAGGATGCGAATGGGCACGCGAACACCCTCCTATAATTAAAATCGGATGGTACGACTGGGGCCAAATACCAACATGCCCTAGTTTCGCCCCAAAAGCGAGAGGGTGCACCACCTTCTCGCCGAGCTCTTGCCTGGAACATTAAAGTGAGCAAAAATTAAGCGCGATATAAAAATGCGGAGTTTTGAGGCAATGAAGGTGGCAGTCGCCAGCTCGGATTTCGCCAAGGTCGCCGGCCATGCCGGCCGTGCCCGCAAATGGCTGGTCTACGAGGTGGGCGAAGACGGCAGCTTTACGCCTCCCCAGCGGATCGAACTGGAGGCAGGCAATGTCTTTCACTATGCCGAAGACGGCCGCCCGCATCCGCTGGACGGCATCGACGCGCTGATCGCCAACTCCGCCGGCGACGGCTTCCTCAAAAACATGGAAAAGCGCGGCATCCGCCCGATCCTGACCGCCGAGAGCAATCCCGACAAGGCGGTGCGCGACCTGTTGGCCGAAAGCCTGTCGCCGCCCAAGCCACGCCCCATCGGCGCGCTGATCTGCAAGACCATCGACCTGTTCGGTAAGCACAAGTGATCACCAAGCATAACCGACATGGAAAGGGCGCCCTGCGGCGCCCTTTGTCTCACTTTTCCTTGGCGTAGGGGTTCTTGCCGCCGCGCACGAACAGCCGCAAGGGTACGCCGGGCAGTTTGAAGGTCTCGCGCAGGCCGTTGAGCAGATAGCGCGTGTAGGCCTCGGGCAGTTCCTCCGGCTTGGAGGCGAAGATGATGAAGGTCGGCGGCCGGCTTTTCGCCTGGGTCATGTAGCGAATCTTCAGTCGGCGCCCGCCGGCCAGGGCCGGCGGCGGATGGTGGGCGACCACCTCTTCCAGCCACTGGTTCAGCTTGGAGGTCGAGATGCGGCGATTCCAGGTCTTGTGCACCTCGATGACCGCGTCCATCAGCCGGTCCACGCCCCTGCCGGTCAGCGCCGAGATGGTGATGGTCGGCACGCCGCGCACCTGCGGCATGGAGGTTTCCAGCCGGTCCTTGAGGCGCTGCAGCGCCTCGTCGGGCTTTTCCACCACGTCCCATTTGTTGATGGCGATGACCAGCGAGCGGCCCTCCTCGATCACCATGCGGGCGATGGTCAGGTCCTGCTTGTCCAGGATGGCGGCGGAATCCAGCACCAACACCACCACCTCGGCCATGCGGATGGCCTCGAGGGTGTTGGAGACCGACAGCTTCTCCACCGGGTCTTCGATGTTGGCGCGCTTGCGCAGACCGGCGGTGTCCACCAGGCGGATGCGGCGCCCCTTGTGTTCCCATTCGCTGGTGATGGCGTCGCGGGTCAGGCCGGCCTCGGGGCCGGTGAGCATGCGATCCTCGCCCAGCAGGCGGTTGACCAGGGTGGACTTGCCCACATTGGGACGGCCGGCGACCACCAGCTGCAGCGGCCGCTCGGGGCGCAGGTCGCTGCCGTCCTCGTCATCGGGAGGCGTGGCCTGTTCCTCGGGGAACGGCTCCTCTTCCTCCTCGTCGCCGAGCGCGCCGGCGGCCTTGGCATAGGGCGCCAGTGCGAAGAACAGATCGCTCAGACCCTCGGCATGCTCGGCCGACAGCGGCACCGGATCGCCCAGGCCCAGACCATAGGCCTCGTACAGGCCGGGCTCGCCCGCCTTGCCCTCGCACTTGTTGGCCACCAGGATCACCGGCGTCTTGGCCTTGCGCAGCAAATCGGCGAAATGCCGGTCCAGCGGCGTGACGCCGGCGCGGCTGTCGATCAGCATCAGGGCGACATCCGCTTCCTCGACCGCCATGTCGGTCTGGCGACGCATGCGCGCCTCGACCGAATCGCCGGTGGCGTCCTCGTAGCCGGCGGTGTCGATGACGGTGAACTCCATGCCCAACAGCGTGGCCTCTCCCTCGCGGCGGTCGCGGGTGACGCCGGGCATGTCGTGGACGATGGCCACGCGCTTGCCCACCAAGCGGTTGAACAGGGTCGACTTGCCGACATTCGGTCGGCCAACGATGGCGACGGTGAAGCTCATATCAGCGGTACGCCACCAGATCGGCGTCGTTGGTGAGGAAGAACATGGTGGAATTGGCCACCGACGGGGCGATGGTCACGCCGTCCGAAATGGACACCTTGCCCAGCACCTCGCCGGTATAGGGCGACAGCGACACCAGTTTGCCATTGGAGCTGCCCAGGATCAGGCGGTCCGAGGCCAGCACCGGGCCGGCCCAGACGATGCGGCCGGTCTTGTCCTCCTCGTCATCCCAGGTGGCCAACTGAGTGACCCACAGGACGCGGCCGGTCTTGGCCTCCAGGGCCACCGCCTCATTGTTGTTGGTGACCAGGAACAGGTAGTCGCCGGCCACCCACGGGCTCTGGATACCGCCGATCTCGCGCTCCCACAGGCGACGGCCGCTGCGCAGCTCGATGGCCACCAGCAGGTCGGCATGGCCGATGGCGTAGACGCGGCCGCGGTCGATGATGGGACGGCCACGGATGTCGGACATGGTGGCGACATTGTCGGTGCGGCGCACGGTGGAGAGCTGGTCCTGCCACAGCACGGTGCCGTTCTCGACGCGCAGCGCGAACAGCTCACCCGAGGAATAAGGTACCACCACCACGTTGCCGTCCACCGCCGGGCTGGAACCGCCGAGCAGGCTGGCGCCCTCCGAGATGCCCTGGTGGGTCCACTGGACCGAGCCATCCTCGGCCGACAGGCAGTGGGTCTGGTTGTCCACGGTGACGACGAAGACGCGACCGCCACGGACGGTGGGAGCACCGCGCATGGGGCCAGACAGGGTCTGGCGCCAGGCCACCTTGCCGGTCTTCGCCTCCAGCGCCACCACCTGGGCGAAGCCGGTGGTGGCGAACACCATGCCGTCCTCGTAGGCAATGCCGCCGGCGGCGAAAGTTGTATCCTCGTCGTCGGGGGTAAGGTCACGCTTCCACAGGGTCTTGCCCGACTTGGCCTCCACCGCGCGCACCGCGCTTTCGGCGTCCATGGTGAACACGGTGCCCTCGGCCACCACCGGCTGGGCCAGCAGGCGCGAGCGCTTGCCGGCGCCGGCACCGACGCCGGTGCTCCACTGCTTCTCCAGCCTGTCGCCCACTTCCATGTGGTGCATGGCGTGGTTGGCGTAGCCGCCTGCCTGGGGCCAGTCGTCATTGGGCTCGGGCGGCGGCAGCTTGATGTCCACGCCCTTCGCCTCGGGCTCCAGCGTTTTGTCGCGCGACAGCACCGAGATGCGCTTGCCCGGCAGCGGCGGCTTGGAATTTTCACCCAGCCAGCTGGAGCACGCGGCCAAGCCCATCGAGGCCACCACGACCAATGCCAGACGACGCATCATAGGATTGTTCCCCTGGGAGACAAATTAGCCCTTGGCCTTGGCGCCGACGGCTTCCAGCATTTCGGCGGCGCGGGCGCGCACACCCTGCGGGGCCGCCGGATCGTCGGCGATCTTGCGGAACAGTTCGGCCGCCTTGGCGTCGTCGCCGCGCTTGGCGGCGGCCAGAGCCTGAATCTCGCGAGCCGAATGACGCCACGGGCTGGATTCGGCCGCCAGCTTGTCCACGCTGGCCGACACCGTCGCCGGATCGCCGGCATCAAGCTGGAGATAGGCCGCCTTCAGACGGGCGAGATCGCGATAGATGTCGTCGCCGGCGCGGTTGGCCACCCGCTCGAACAGGGCGATGGCGGCGTCACGGTCGCCGGCGGCCAGCTTGAGGTCGGCCAGCTTAAGATCGGCCAGGACCTGATAGCCGGCAGTACCTTCGGCCGTCACCTTGCCCAGCTGCGCCACCGCCTCGTCGGTCTTGCCGGCCTTCAGCATCTGCATGGCGGCGCTGAAGCCGGCGCCGCTTTGCGCCCGCTCACGCGCCTGCCAGGTGCTCCAGCCCTGCCAGCCGGCGACGCCCAGCACCAGCACCAGAGCGGCGCCGACGGCCAGGTTGCCGTGCTTCTTCCACAGCGCCTGCAGCTGCTCATGCCTGAGCTCTTCGTCCACCTCGCGGATCAGCAGTTCGGCCGAGGCGTCGTCATTCTTGGTGGTCAAGGAAAGGCTCTCCGAAAATCGAACCGGCGTAACATAGTCCGTCGCACCGCGCGAGGCAAACCTGCCGTGCGACGGTTTCTTATCCGTATGCACCCGCGGCCACGAGGCCACCCGCCCTCTTCATTCGCCGAGCTTCCACTTGATGGAACAGCCCATGGACGGAACCTGCTCGGCCGGACCGCGACCGGTGGCGGCCACCTGGGCCATGGCTTCAAGCAGCTCGCGGCGGGCGTCGGCCGGACCGGCCTCACGGCGCGAGGCGTCCAGGCGACCTCGGTATTGCAGGCCCAGGCCGGCATCGAAGCCGAAGAAATCGGGCGTGCACACGGCGCCATAGGCGCGCGCCACCTCCTGGCTCTCGTCCAGCAGGTAGGGAAAGGTGAAGCCATGCTCCTTGGCGAACAGCTTCATGTTGTCGAAGCTGTCCTCGGGGTAGGCCACTTGGTCGTTGGACATGATGGCGGCCACGCCGATGCCCTGGGCCTGCAACTCACGCACGTCGCGCACCAGACGGTCGACGATGGCCTGCACGTAGGGGCAGTGATTGCAGATGAACATCACCAGGGTGCCCTTTGGCCCCCGGATCTCCTCGAGCCCAAGCCCCCGCCCGTCGATGCCGGGCAGGCGGAAGCCGGGCGCCTTCCATCCGAAATCGCAAACGGGCGTTTCCATCGCCATAGCCGCCTCCACGCTTAAGGATTGCGGCCGCGCGAGAATTGTTTTGACCCGCCGCCAGCCTTGGGTGGACAATATAGCGCATGAGCAAGAGGGGTCATAGAACATGATCAGGCGTATTGCCCACCGGGCCGCCCCCCTGGCAGCGATGCTGCTGTTGACCGCGTGCGCCTTTCCCAACCGGGGCGGCATCGAGACCAAGATGGACCAGGGCGGCAACGCCTATGGCCTGGCCACCTTGGAAGTTCTCAGCGTCATCAACACCAAGAAGACACTGGGCGACCACGTCGCCACCTGGATCACCGGCAAGGACTGCTCGACCCCGCGCGCCGAGCGCGAGGGCGTCTGGTGTGTCGACTGGCCCGATCCGCCGCCGCCGCCCCAGCAGGTCTATTGCTACGCCTCGATCGCACGTCCCAGCTGCTATGCGCAGCCGTACAACCAGGGCAACGACCGCCTGATCGGCTTCGTGCCGGCGAGCACACCCAACCGCCGCTAGTTCCCCTTAGTCCACCAGCGCCCAGTCGCCGTTCCTGATCTCCACCATGTGGAACGACCCGAGGTCGAGGCCCAGATGGTCGCGCGGCGTCATGGAGAACACGCCGCCGGTGCCTATTAGCCCCCGGGTGGTCTCGATGGCGTCCCGCACCCGGTTGCGCTCCAGACTGCGGGCGCGGGCGACGGCATCCATTAGCACGGCGAAGGCGTCGTAGGCGTGGCCGGCGAAGATGGTGCATTCCTGTTTCCAGCGCTGCTCGAACGCAGTTTTGAAGGTCAGCGCCACGGGCTTCTGCGGGTCGCCGGCCGGCAGCTGCTCGGCCACCGCCAGCGCCATGGCCGGCAGGCGCATGCCGTCGGCGGCACCGCCCACTAGGCGCAGGAACTCCTTCGAGACCACGCCGTGCGACTGATAGACCGGCATGGGCAGGCCCAGCTGGCGGATGTTGCGGGTGACCACCGCCGGACCTTGACCGGTGCCGAACACGAACAGGGCATCCACCCCCGGCGTCGCGCGGATCTTGGTGAGCTGCGGGGTGACGTCGGCATCCTTGGGGCCGTAGACCTCGTCGGCCACGATCTCGATGCCCATGCCGGGCGCCAGCTTCAGCACCTGATCGCGTCCCGATTTGCCGAAGCCCACATTTTCCGACAACAGCGCCAAGCGGGTAAGCCCGCGCCGCTTCAGGTCGCCCAGCACCTTCTCGGCCCCCATGCGGTCGGTGTGGGGAATCTTGAAGGTCCAGCGCCGCACCGGCTCGACGATGCCGATGCCGCCGCCCATGGACACGTAGGGCACCTCGGCCTTCTCCACCAGCGGCAGCACCGCCATGCTGGTGGGCGTGCCCGAACCGCCGATGATCAAATCCACCTTGTCATTGTCGATCAGCCGCTTGACCGCGCTCAGGGCCTTTTCCGGCTCGGAGCCGTCGTCATAGCTGATCAGGCGGATGGGGCGGCCAAGCAAACCGCCCTTGGCGTTAGCGCGCTCGACCAGCATCTCCAACGCCTTCTTTTCGGGATCGCCCATGAAGGTGTAGGTGCCGGTCAGCGAGAAGAAGGCGCCCAGGCGATATTCCTCGGCGGCACGGGCCGGCGCGGCCAAGCCGACCAGCATCGCCGCAATCCCCAACCACCGGATCAACATCCGCCCGCCTCCATGCTGCGTCTTCGCGGATGCTTTATGGCACACAAGCCGGCCTGGTTGAAGGCAGCGGTGCCCGGAACGGGGTAGCCCGCAAACTCCGCCCCCTTCTCCCGATGCAGGGCTTCCCGGCACGGTGCGGCGGGGTTCAAATACCCGTTCATCGCCCGGAGCCCGTCATGCCGCTCGGCCTGCCCCGCCGCTCGCTAGCCGTCGAGATCGCCGCCTCGCTGGCGCTGAAGGCCCTGGCGCTGGCCGCCATCGGCCTGTTGCTGTTCGGCCCCGACAGCCACCCGCAGCCGTCACCACCGCCCCTGTTGCCGGGCGCGCAGCCATGAGCATCGACGCCCATGTGGTCGACCTGTCGCGCCTGCAATTCGCCCTGACCGCGCTCTATCACTTCCTGTTCGTGCCGCTGACCCTGGGGCTGTCCTGGCTGCTGGCGGTAATGGAGAGCATCTGGGTCATGACCCGGCGCGAGATATGGCGCGACATGACCCGGTTCTGGGGCAAACTGTTCGGCATCAACTTCGCCATGGGCGTCGCCACCGGCATCACCATGGAGTTCCAGTTCGGCACCAACTGGGCCTATTATTCGCATTTCGTCGGCGACATTTTCGGCGCGCCGCTGGCGCTGGAGGGCCTGACCGCCTTCTTCCTGGAAAGCACCTTCGTCGGCCTGTTCTTCTTCGGCTGGGAGCGCCTCAAGCCCCTCACCCACCTGGCGGTGACCTGGGCGGTGGCGCTGGGCTCGTCCTTGTCCGCCCTGTGGATCCTAATCGCCAACGGATGGATGCAGAACCCCGTCGGAGCCCATTTCAATCCCACCACCATGCGCATGGAACTATCCAGCCTGGGCACGGTGATCTTCAACCCGGTGGCGCAGGCCAAGTTCGTCCACACCGTCAGCGGCGGCTATGTCACCGGCTCCATGTTCGTGCTGGCCATCAGCGCCTGGTTCCTGTTGCGCGGCCGTCACGTGGCCTTCGCCAAGCGCTCCTTCGCCGTCGCGGCGGCATTCGGCACCGCTTCGGCGCTGTCGGCGGTGGTGCTGGGCGACGAGTCGGGCTATGTCGCCAGCGAGAACCAGAAGATGAAGATCGCCGCCATGGAGGCCATGTGGGAGACCGAACCGGCCCCCGCCGCCTTCACGCTGTTCGGCCTGCCCGACCAGGAGCGGCAGCAGACCCGCGCCGCCATCCGCATTCCCTGGGTGCTGGGTCTGATCGCCACCCGCTCGGTCAACACCGAACTGCCCGGCATCCGCGAACAGGTGGACGCCAACGAGGCCCGCGTGCGCTCGGGGATAGTCGCCGTGGACGCACTGGAGCGGCTGCGGGCCAACCGCGACGATGCCGCCGCCCGGCTCCAATTGGAGCGCCACGTGGGCGATATCGGCTTCGGCTTGCTGCTGCGCCGCTACGTGGACGATCCGCGCAGCGCCAGCGCCGAGCAGATCCGGGCGGCGGCGCGCGACACCGTGCCGGGTGTGGCCCCGCTGTTCTGGTGCTTCCGCGTCATGGTGGCCTGCGGCTTCTGGTTCATCCTGCTGTTCGGCCTTTGCCTGTGGACTACCACCGTGCGCAATTTCCAGCGGCGCTGGCTGCTGTGGCTGGCGCTGCTCAGCCTGCCGCTGCCGTGGGTGGCCAACGAGATGGGGTGGTTCGTCGCCGAATACGGCCGCCAGCCTTGGACCGTCGACGGCGTGCTGCCCACCGTCCTGTCGGCCTCGTCCATCAGCACGGATCAGGTATGGACCTCCATCGCCGCCTTCGTGGTGTTCTATTCCGGCCTGCTGGTCATCGACCTGTATCTGCTGGTCAAGTACGCCCGCAAGGGGCCGGCCGCTATGCCGGAACCGCCCGCCGCGTCGGCCCGCCGGGCCAGCGCCGAGGCGCTGGTGACCGAGGAGTGAGGCCATGAGCGTGCCACTGGACTACGACACCCTGCGCCTGGCCTGGTGGGTGCTGCTGGGTCTGGTGCTAATCGGCTTCGCGGTGATGGACGGCTTCGATCTGGGCGCCGCCATCCTGTTGCCGGTGGTGGCGCGCGGCGACACCGAGCGGCGGGTGGTGATCAACTCCATCGGCCCGGTGTGGGACGGCAACCAGGTGTGGCTGATCCTGGGCGGCGGCGCCGCCTTCGCCGCCTGGCCGGCGCTCTATGCCACCGCCTTCTCGGCCTTCTACATTCCCCTGCTGCTGGTGCTGGCCGCACTGATCCTGCGCCCGGTGGGATTCGATTTCCGCAACAAGGTGGAGAACGCCACCTGGCGCGCCATGTGGGACGTGGCCCTGGTGCTGGGCGGGCTGGTCCCCAGCCTGGTGTTCGGGGTGGCCATGGGCAACCTGCTGGTGGGCGTGCCATTCCAGTTCACCCCTGAACTGCGCACCGAGTTCGCCCCCGGCTTCCTTTTCCATCTGCTGACGCCGTTCCCGCTGCTGTGCGGGCTGGTCAGCCTTGCCATGATCGCCATGCACGGCGCCGCCTTCATCGCCTTGAAGACCGAGGGCGCCATCGAGGCGCGCGCCCGCCGGGTGATCTGGGTGGCGGCCATCGTGCTGGTGGTGCTGTTCGCCGGCGCCGGCGTGGTGGTGGCGACCCGGTTAGGCGGCCACCTGATCGTTTCGCACATCCCGCACGGACCATCAAACCCGCTGCTGAAATCGGTGACGGTGGATCGCGGCGGCTGGCTGGCCAATTACCTGGCGGCCCCCTGGATGCTGACGGCACCGGCCTTGGGCCTGCTAGCACCGCTGGCCGCCGCCGCCCTTACCGCTCTGCGTCGGCCGGGTTGGGCCTTCCTCGCCAGCGCCGCCGCAGTGGCGGGGGTGGTGGCCACCGCCGGGCTGGCGCTGTTTCCCTTCCTGCTGCCCAGCTCGCTGAACCCCAATCATGGCCTGACGGTGTGGGACTCGTCGTCCAGCCCGCTGACCCTGTTCATCATGCTGGTAGCGACGGTGGTGGTTCTGCCCATCGTCGCCAGCTACACCGCCTTCGTCTATCGGGTACTACGCGGCAAGGTTACCGCCGAGCACATCGAAAGCGAGAGCCACCATCTATACTAGGGAGTCCGTCCATGTGGTATTTCGCCTGGGTTCTGGGAGTGACCCTGGCGGCGCTGGCCGCCATCCTGAACGGCATGTGGCTGGAGATGCATCTTGAGGGCGAGGCCCGCACCCATAAGGCGCCCGAGGGCGAGGGCCTCCGCGAACCCTAGGGGTGTTTGCCCCTAGGCCATGACGCCGATGAACAGCATGGGCACGGCGATGATGGACACGCCGATGGCCGCGGCGCACAGATCAAGGGCGAAGGCTTTCAGGATCTTGGTGTTGGAGAACATCGGCTAAATCCTTTCGGCAAGTTCGGATGCCCAAAGAAATAGCCCCGCCAATGATGGCGGTCGCGTGTCAAGAACGGGGCAGCGCCGTGCCGTTTTGCTCACTCAACAGGCCGCGCAAATCCCCCATCAGCAGTTCGGCGACGGCCGCACAGGAAGGCCCCTGCGTGCAGCCGCCATGGCGGCCGCAATCGCGCAGGCCGGAGAGGATGGCGAGCCCGCTGGCCCATTCGCCGCAATCCACATGGTGGCCCGCCCGCGCAATGCGCGTGGACATGCAGTCCGGAGGCACGCGGACAGGGGACGCATGGGAAGCCATGGCGATCGATACCGAAGGTTAATGGAGCCAGGCGGACAGGGTAGGCCCGCCTGGCAGCAACCTTCAATACGGCGATTGCCCTATATTTTGCATATGCACAGAATTAGTTGGCTTTACCTTGCGCCTGTCGGGACGAACAGCGTCATCCTGTGTCAGCATCTCGCGATGCAGGATCACCCCCAGCCCAAGGGCTCCAAGGGCTATGGCCATGGCCAGAGCAGGCATGACCAAATCCATATTCACCTGAATAATCCAGGACAGCACGGCGGTATAGCCAAGGACGGCCGCCAACAGCCAGCGCTCCCGTCCCGCCACGACGGCGAAGCCCAGGAACGACACGGCGACGACCAACGCGAAGCTTTCGGCGGTCATAGGCACCTCCCTCCCGTCCGGCTATCCGCCCCCAAGCGGATCAGGGGCCTTTGCGGCCCTTCTCAAGCAACCGGACGCCATCAGAAAAATACCCCACGATAACTTGGCGCCTTTTACTTCAATTGTTTCAAGCCCCGCGAAGAACTGTATACGATGGGATTAGGGTGACGCGCCTTTCGTACGGGAGAACCCTCTGGTCTAACCTCACCCGCGGGCGGCCAGTTGGGCGGCGATGAACTCCACCAGCCGCCGCACCCGGGGGGAGCGGGCACGAGCCGCCGGGCTGACCGCGTGCAGCGCGGTGTCGGGGGAGCGCCAATCCTCCAGCACCGCCACCAGCCGGCCGGCGGCCAGATCCTCCTCCACGTCCCACACCGATTTCAGCGCCAGGCCCAAACCGTCCAGCGCCCAGGCATGGACCACCTCGCCGTTGTTGCTGGCCAGGCGCCCGCCCACCCGCACGGCGACATCGCCGTCGCGGCCGACGAACGACCAGACCCGTTCGTTGCCGTCGCCGATCACCAGGCATTCGTGGCG
>DATJKV010000272.1:0-9939 GCA_035491155.1 Magnetospirillum sp.
GGACGCTTCGCTGTAGGTGGACAGGGTGCGCGGCGGCGCGGCAAAGCGCTTCCAGGCGCTGACCGGCTCGGACGGGCTCTGGGCCTGGTCGTAGAACTGGGTGCGTGCTTCCAGGTTCAGCGGATAGTCGGTGCAGTTGACGATCTGGCTGACCACCTTGACCGTGCCGGTGGGGGAGCGCTGGGCCACCACATTGCGCACGAACAGCTTGTTGATCACGGTGAAGTCGGTGATGGAGACCGAGTTCAGCGGCATCTCCATCAGCGGCGAGGGCTCGCCCGGAGCGGCGGCGGGCAGGGCGACCAGCTGGCGCTGGGCGGCGATGCCGGCCATGTTGCACATGGGCGCCGGCTCCTGCACCTGCGAGCAGCCGGCCAGCGCGGCGATGGAGGCCAGGCCGGCCAGGAGTCCAAGAGCTGTCTTCATGCTGATCCCCTCTCGCATCACGGATTATTAGGTTCGGCGGGCTTGGGCGCGTAGTCAGCCGGCTTGTCGCCGGGCAGCGCACTGGGCCCCTCGGGCGCTTGCCGGGTCGGAATGACCACCGGCGCGTACATGGTTTCCTTGGGCGCGCTGTAGGGCGCGCGCGGATTGCCGGGAATGGCGGATTCCCCCCGAACCCAGGCCAATCCACAGGTGCCGGCGCGGGTGATCGTGGCTTCGCGGGTGCGCAGCACGCTGCCGTCACCGGCGAGGAAATCCACGCTCAGTTTGTCCAGCGCAGCGGGCAGCGGTAGGGTGACGGCGTGCACCCGGTCGGGCAGATTGTCCCAGTAGCGGATATCGGCGTCGGCCTCGGTGGCTTCGGAAACCCCCTTGGCGACCAGGCCCACCAACAGCAGGGCGCCGGCTGCCGCAGCGGCGTCGCGCTGGTGCTTGCGGTCGTTGGAATTGGCCGCGACCATGGTCGCGGCCGCCGCGCCGACTAGGGCGGCGTTGCCCACCGTATTGCTGACGCTCTTGAACTGAGCCTTGCCGGCCAGGATGGAGTCGAACTCACGGCCGCCGCGGGTCGAGGCCTGGAAGTAGATGTCCTCCAACTGCTGCGGCGTGACGGTGCGGGTGGACTGGGTGGCCGGGTGCGGCTTTTCCCCCTTCTTCGGCAGCGGAGCGGCCACCGTCTCGGAAAACGAGATGCGCGCCGTCTCGGTGGCGCTGGCCCGGCGCATCTTCAGGTACTTGGGTTTGTCGCTGCTGGCATCGCCCTGGCTGTACTTGACCGGGGCCGAGCCGGTCTCGACCAACACCAGCACGGTGTCGTCCTTGCCGGGCAGCGGGAACTTGTCGTTGATGGCCTTAAAGTCCTTGAAGTCCTCCTCGGCGGTGACGGTGTTGCCGCGGCAGCGCGAGGCCCAGCCCTGGAGGAACTGGAGCAGGCCGAAATCGGCGCGGTACTGGTCCTCGTCGGCGAAGCTGTCCTGGATGAAGCCGGCCTTGAAGCTGGCGCGGGCGTTGTCGTAATCGCCCGCCTTCAGGTACAGCAGACCCCGGTAGTAATAGGCCATGGCGCGCTCGTAGGGCTCGCCCTTGAAGTCCTTCACCAGCTCCTTGGTGAACAGTTCGCGCGCCTTGGCGGCGTCGGGATTGTCGGCGTAGATGGATTCGATGCTGCCCAGCGCGTCGTCCAGCAACTGCTCGGCCAGCTCGTTCTCGCCCAATTCCATGGCGGCCAAGCCCAGGCGCATATCGTTCAGCACCTGGTTGCGCTTGCCCTGGCTCAAAGTGACCATGAAATGCTTCTTCAGGGGCGCCGGTTTGTCGGCAAGGTAGGCCTCGGCCACCTCGGGCTTGACCTGGGCCTCCTGCTCGCGGGCGGTCTGGCAGGCGGCCAGCATGGCCGCCAGCAGCGCCGTTCCGGCCAACCGGGCCACCGGGAGGGTGGTGCGCATGGTGCGTCCCCGGCCCTAGCGGTAGATCACGTCGTCGGTGGCCGCCTTCTGGAAGTCGTAGATGCCGCTCCACACGATCTCGCCGGTCTCCAGGTCGGCCATCTCGAAGACGATCTGGGTGTAGCGCTGCACCATGCCGGTCTTGGTGTCGCGCGCGTCCAGCGAGGTGATGCGGCCGCCCAGGCGATAGTCGCCGCCCTTCTGCGCCGCGGCGGTGGGGTTCTTGCCCTGGTCGACCACGCCCTGGCGCTTCAGGTTGCGCTCGGCCTGGACCATGTTGGCGTAGTGGCGGCCGACGAACTGCATGCGGCCCTGCGCGGCGCGCTGCAGGCCGACGCGCAGGCGGTCGGTGATGGTGTTGCGGTTGATGCGCGACGAGCTTTCGTTGACGAAGAACTCGGCGTCGATGATGACGTTGGGCGGCACGGCGGCGTTGCCCAGGCGGGGCTCGGTCAGCATGTCGCGCATCATCTGGTCGGTCATGCTGATGACGTCCTGGCTCTCGATACCCACGCCCTTGACCGGGCCCAGGGTGCCGGGGTCGGTGTAGGTGGTTGGAGTGCCGGCGGTGTTCTGGACGGTTTGGCAGGCACTGAGCAGCAGCGCGGCCGCGGCCACGGTCATCATACGGCGCATGGTCAAGGATTCTCCCCTGGTACGGCAGGCCGACCGGGCCCGCTAGCGCGCACGATAAAGCATGCGGGGGCGGGCTTAACAGGAGAAAATGCGCGGACTAATTAGCCTATTTGTAGCGTCCGCGCTCAGGCCACCTTGGCGGCGAACACCCGCACCGGCGGTAGGGTTAGGGTGGCCTGGGTGCCCTGGCCCTTGACCGAGGCCAGGTGCAACGCACCGCCGTGGCGTTCCATGATGCCCATGCAGATGGGGAGCCCAAGCCCGGTTCCCTGGTGGCGGCGCTGCAACGAGCCATCCACTTGGCCGAACACCTGAAGCGCCACTTCCAGCTCCTCGGGCGTCATGCCGATGCCGGTATCGGCCACGGTGATCGACAGGGTGCGGTCGCCGGAGACGTTCACCTGGATGCTGACACTGCCGCCGGCTTCGGTGAACTTTACCGCGTTGGACAGCAGGTTCAGCGCCACCTGTTTCAATCGGCGCTGATCCACTACCACCTCCACCGGCGCCTCCATGGACAGCGACAGGGTCAGGCCCTGATCGCGGGCGCGGTCACGCACCATGCCCATGGCAGCGTTCAGCAGGGGCTCCAGCGGCACCCGCTCCTCGAACAGGGTCAGCTTTCCCGCCTCGATGGCCGAGACATCCAGCACGTCGTTGATCAAATCCAGCAAGTGGTGGCCAGAATTGCAAATGTCGGTGACATATTCCCTGTATTTGGGCGAGCCCAGCGGCCCGAAGATTTCCGTCTGCATCATCTCGGCGAAGCCGATGACGGCGTTCAACGGCGTGCGCAGCTCGTGGCTCATATTGGCCAACAGCTCGGATTTGGCCTTGTTGGCGATCTCCGCCTGGCGCTTGGCCACCAGCATCTCTTCCTCGGCCAGCTTGCGGTCGGTGATGTCCTGCTGCACCGCCACGAAACCGTCGATGGCGCCGGTGGCATCGTGCAGCGGTGCGATGCAGGATGCGACCCAAAACGCGCTGCCATCCCGGCGCCGGTCTTCCAATTCACCGCGCCATTCCTGGCGGTCACGCACCGAGGCCCACAGATTGTCATGCACCCAGCGCGGGGTGTTGTCCGAGGCCAGCATCGAGGGCTTTTGCCCGATGGCGGTGCTGCGCTCGTAGCCGGTTCTCGCCTCGAAGGCGGCGTTGACGTATTCGATGGTGCCGTCACGGTCGGTGACGATGAAGATGTTGGGGTTCTGCTCCACCGCCTGGGCCAGGCGGGACAGCCGGCCTGCGGTGCGGGTATGCTCCTCCTTCTCGCGCCGTAGGCTGGCGTTGGCCAGGGACAGTTGGGCCACGCTGGGGATGGACAAAGCGCGCGGCGCCAGCAGGGCGATGGCGACGATGCCGATGCCTGAGATGACGGCGGCCACCACTTTGATCGTCGCTTGCGCTTTGTAGGCGGCAATCCACACGGTGCCGATATCGGTCAGGTGGGTGAGGCCGCACAGGGCGAAGATCAAGGCAAGAAAGTGGAACAGCCGGGCCGGTGCCATGTCGGGGCGACGGCGGCCGAACCAGAAGATTATTCTGGCGAAGGCAATGTAGCTGAGCCCCATCACGGTGTCGGACAGCACGTGGGCGGAAAGCAGCAGCGGGTCCCAGGTCAGGCAGAACCCGTGCGGGGTCATTCCATCGCCTGTCAGCCATTCGATCATGATGGCAGTGCTCCCAGGACACCCATTCGAGTTAGCTAAGCCTTCCTATAGGGGAAGGGCAAGGACGTTACGGCAAAAGTGCCAAATGTTCACTCAACAGTTTTCTATGCCTGGGATGAGATCACTTTGTAGACGCCCGTTTCGGCCAGCATGCTCCACCTGCGGCTATTGGCTTGCAGGATCGCTTCGTACGGCAGCTGGCGATTGGCGACCATCAGCAGGCGGCCGCCGGGGACCAGGGCGGCCAGGGCATTGGCGACGAAGGCGCGGCCCAAGTCGACGTCGGTGGCGCGACCGCTGTGGAAGGGAGGGTTCATCACCACCACGTCGAAGGCTCGCCGGGGCAGGCCGGCGGCAACGTCGTGCCAGTGGAAGTCCAGCCGGGCTGCTGCCCCCTCAAGGTTGGCCCGCGCAGCCCTTAAGCCCTGCCATTCCGCCTCGAAAAGGTCGAGCGAGACGATGGCCGGGCAGCGTTTCAGCAACTCAAGCGACAGATAGCCCCAGCCGGCGCCCAAATCGGCGGCGCGCCCCGCGAGGTCGGCCGGCAGGTGGCGGACGAGCAGGGCCGAGCCCTCATCCACCTTGTTCCAATTATAGAGGCCGGGGCGCGACCAGCAGCCGGTCGCGGGAACTTTCTGTAGCGCACCGGCGGCCTCCCACTCGGCCATGGCCGGCGGGACGGCATCGCCGCGCTTGGCCCAGAACACCTTGCAATGGTGCTTGGACAGTGTGGACAGCTCGCCCACCGCCTGGGCGAACGCCTTCTGGATGGTGCCGGCGCCCACGTCGTTGCCGCCGGCGCAGACCAGCACCCCGCCGGGCTTCAGCGCCCGCCAGGCCCGCGCCACATTGGCCAGGGTCTCGGCCTTGTGCTTGGTCATCAGGCACAGGCCCAACTCGTAACCGTCGTCCGGCAGCTCCGCCTCGACGGTGAAGCCGGCGGCGCGCAGGGATTCATATGCCGGCTTGAAGCTCTGCTCGCACACCAGCGCCCGGCGCCACCCGTCATCCAGTTCCGGATCGGTCTCGGCGCGCAGGAAGAAGGCGTGTCCCCGGGGCCGTGGCAGCAGGCCGGTGGCGAAGGGATGCTGCAGGGCTTTGACGGCGTCGGACATGGGCGAGGAAGTAGCGGATTTACGCCGTTCCGGCCAGCCCCTATGCTTTCCACCCCTTCCAACATGTGGGCTCGGCGTCGCCATGCGGCTGGTCAAACTGATTTCCAACCTCGGCTACGGCAGCCAGAGGGAGGTCAAGGCCATGATCCAGGCCGGACGAGTCACGTCGGTTGCCGGCGAGGAATTAGGGCTCGACGCGCGGGCCGCCCACGGCGACGTGCGGGTGGACGGTGAGCCGTTGGACCCGGCGGCGGGCCTAGTGCTGATGCTCAACAAGCCGTGCGGCTACACCTGCTCGACCGCCGATCCGGGGCGCATCGTCTACGAATTGCTGCCGTCCCGCTTCGCCCGGCGCAAGCCCATCGTGGCGCCGGTGGGGCGGTTGGACCGGGACACCTCGGGGTTGCTGCTGATGACCGATGACGGCCAGTTCCTGCACAAGGTGATCTCGCCGAAAAGCTCGATCTCCAAGACCTATCAGGTCACGCTGGCCGACCCGCTGCGCGGCGACGAGGGCGCGGTGTTCGCCAGCGGCACGCTGATGCTGCGCTCGGAAAAGGACCCGCTGCTGCCGGCCAAGCTGGAGGTAACGGGAGAGAAGGCGGCCGCCATCACCATCACCGAGGGGCGCTACCACCAAGTCCGGCGCATGTTCGCGGCGGTAGGCAACAAGGTGGAGACGCTGCGCCGCATTGCCATCGGCGGGTTGGGGCTGGGCGACCTTGAGGAAGGCGACTGGCGATTGCTGACGCCGGAAGACATCGTCAAGGTGACGGGCCTGGGCTGACGCGCTCGGCCACCCCTGGGCCCGCCCCCGCGTCCTACCGCCGCTCTGCCGGTTGCTGCGGTACTTGGCCCGTCTGGGTCACTCCGCCGGCCTCAAGCGCCGCCAGGGTGTCGCGATCGATACGGCCGGTCCTCGCCAGGTTGCGATCCCGCTGGAACTCCGTCAGCGCACGGCTGGTGCTGTCGCCCCAGACGCCGTCGGTGCGGCCGACGTCATAACCCAGGCGCTGCAATTCGCCCTGGACCTGCGCCGTCATTTCCGGTGTCACCGTTTGTCCCGGCGGGATCAATGTCGGGGCCTCGGTGCGGGCGGTAACGCCTGTTACTCCTAGCGCCGCCAGGGTGCGCTGGTCGATCCGTCCGCCGCCGGGCAGGTCGTTGTCGTGCTGGAACTGAGCGACGGCCTGCCGGGTGCTGTCCCCCATCACCCCGTCGACCGACCCCGCCCGATAGCCCTTCTGGTTCAGGCTGCGCTGGATATCGCGCACGATGTCGGGCGCCAGTTGCGACTGCCCGTGCTCCTTCGCGCCCGCCACGTTCAAGCCGGCGGCCGACAGCGCAAGGGCGACGGCTGCGGCCAAGACGGTCCTGCTCATCTCGGTCCTCCTTTATGGGAAGTCCTGTGATCCAACAGGCGTGCTGCTTCTGGGTTCCCATAATCCCCCCAGCACACCCGTGCCCGCCCCACCCAAAAGATGGAAACCGCCTGCTTGGTGGCACGACATCTTCGACATCGAACAAACCCAGCAACCGCATGTTGGCGCCCTGCGGGAAGTTCGCTGAGGTCCAGGCAGGCCACAGCGCGGATCACTGATGCTACGGGGAGGTAGCTATGGGAACGGCTGAACACCTTCGGCTTGAACAGGCCAGGACGACAGATTTTCCCTGGAAGAAGTGGGGGCCATATCTCAGCGAGCGCCAGTGGGGCACCGTGCGCGAGGACTACAGTGCGTATGGGGATGCCTGGAATTATTTCAGCCACGATCAGGCGCGTTCTCGGGCCTATCGCTGGGGCGAGGACGGCCTTGCGGGGATTTCCGACGACAAACAGCTGCTTTGCTTCGCCTTGGCTTTGTGGAACGGCAAAGACCCGATCTTGAAGGAAAGGCTGTTTGGCCTGACCAACAGCGAAGCGAACCACGGGGAAGACGTTAAGGAGTACTACTTCTATCTGGACTCCACGCCAACGCATTCATACATGAAGTATCTCTACAAATATCCACAGGCAGAATATCCCTATGATGATCTGCTAAGGGTGAACAAGGAGAGAGGTAAGCAGGAGTTTGAATATGAGCTGATGGACACCGGCATATTTGACGATAATCGATATTTTGATGTGTTTGTCGAATACGCTAAGGCCGCCCCCGAAGACATCCTGATCCGGATCACCGTCGAAAACCGTGGCCCAGAGGCAGCCAGCCTGCATGTGCTGCCGACCCTTTGGTTCCGCAATACGTGGTCCTCGGGTGACGAGACGGTTCGCCCGTCGCTCGAGCAGGTCGCTCCCGGCGTGGTCGCCGCCTCGCACCCTGTGCTGGGTGAAAGGTTCCTTTCATGCGAAGGCGCTCCGGCGCTGCTGTTTACCGAAAACGAGACCAACTCACAGCGGCTGTTCGGACAGCCTAACCAGACGCCCTACGTCAAGGACGCCATCGATAATTGCGTCGTCCACGGACTTCAGGATGCGGTGAATCCCGCGCAGCAGGGCACCAAGGCCTCGGCCCATTACACCCTTACCGTGCCGGCGCAGGGGGCCTGCACCCTGCATCTGCGATTGGGCCAGGTGTTATCGGCAGATCCGTTCGGCCGCGAGTTCAGCAAGACGATGGCTGGTCGCCAGCGGGAGGCGGACGAGTTCTACGCCACCGTTATTCCTTCATCTCTCGATGCAGATTCCGCCAACGTGATGCGCCAGGCCTTGGCGGGGATGCTATGGTCCAAGCAGTATTATTTTTACGACGTCAACCGTTGGCTCGATGAACACGACGCCAATCCGTTCTCCCCAAACCGACGCTCGGCCCCCCGCAACGACCACTGGCAACACCTGTACAACTCCGACATCCTGTCGATGCCCGACAAGTGGGAATACCCGTGGTACGCCGCCTGGGATCTCGCCTTCCACGTTCTTGCCCTGACCCTCGTCGACGAGGACTTCGGCAAGCAACAGCTGGATGTGATGCTGCGCGATCTTTACATCCATCCCAGCGGACAGCTTCCCGCCTATGAATGGAATTTCGGCGACGTGAATCCGCCGGTCCATGCGTGGTCCACCATCTTTACCTATCGCATCGACCAGTATCGACGCGGTGAGGGCGACATCGACTGGTTGAAGCGGATCTTCCATCGGCTGATGCTGAACTTCACCTGGTGGGTGAACCGCAAGGACCGCACCGGCAACAATGCCTTCGAGGGCGGTTTCCTGGGGCTGGACAATATCGGCGTGTTTGACCGCAGCGCGCCGCTGCCGACGGGCGGGTATCTGGAACAGGCCGACGGCACCGCCTGGATGGCGTTGTTCTCCCAGAACATGACCGAAATCGCGGCCGAGCTGGCCATGCACGAGCCGGTCTATGCGGACCTCAGTGAGAAGTTCACCCAGCACTTCCTGTGGATCGCCATGGGGCTCATGCATGCCGGCGGTAATACAGGCATGTGGGACGAGGAAGACGGCTTCTTCTACGACGTGCTTCGGCTGCCCGATGGCCGGTCCGAACGGTTGAAGGTGCGCTCGATGGTGGGGCTGCTTCCCCTGTGCGCGGTCACCGTCTTCGACGGGAAAATCCTCGAAAAATACCCCGCGCTGAAGGATCGCCTCTACAGCTTCTTGGAGGCGCGTCCCGAGTTCAGGAGCTTTATCCACGATCCGACCAAGTTCGGCCATCGGCAGCGCCTGCTCGCGACCGTCCTCGATCACACGAGGCTGCGCCGTGTCCTGGCGACGCTGCTCGACGAGAACGAGTTTCTCAGCCCCTACGGCATCCGCTCACTCTCCCGGTTCCACCTCGATCATCCTTACGTGTTCCGTGTCGGGGATCAGGAGTACCGGGTGTCGTACCTGCCGGCCGAATCCGACAGCGGCATGTTCGGCGGCAATTCCAATTGGCGCGGCCCCATCTGGATGCCCATGAATGCGCTGATCATCCGGGCGCTGCTGCAGTACTACCTGTATTACGGAAATACGTTGACCGTCGAGTGTCCCACCGGCTCCGGGCGGCAGATGACGCTTTACCAGGTGGCCGAGGAAATTGCCCGCCGGCTATCCAGTATTTTCCGGCGCAATGAGGAGGGGATTCGGCCCGTCTACGGTGGAAGCAAAAAATTCCAGGACGATCCGCATTGGCGCGATCTGGTTCTATTCTACGAATATTTCCACGGAGACAACGGGGCCGGCATCGGCGCAAGCCATCAAACTGGATGGACCGGCATCATTGCCCGGATCATGCACCTGTTCGCCACAGGGTCGGCAGAAAAGGTTCTGGAGTTGGGCAAGGGGGCGATCACCTTGGGGACCACGCCTGCGCAGGGACGTCGCGAGGGTTCCCGCCATGCCGGCTGAAAGGAGAGAGCCGCGCTATCCCTCGCTCTATCAGGTCAATACGCGCGTCCTGCTGACGGAGATATCCCGGACATTGGGGCGCGCAGCCACGCTGGACGATATCCCTGACGCGGACCTCGACCACATGGCCGAGATGGGGTTCGACTGGGTTTGGATGCTCAGCGTCTGGCAGACCGGTGCGGCCGGCCAACGCGTATCACGCTCCGAACCCCAGTGGCTTGACGAGTTCAGGGAAACGCTGCCGGACTTGATAGAAGGGGATATCGCCGGCTCGGGGTTTGCGATCA
>DATJKV010000273.1:0-8580 GCA_035491155.1 Magnetospirillum sp.
CATGGCGAAACGGCAAGCCGAGGCGTTGCAGGCGGTGGGGTTGGCGTGACGGCCCCCCTCAGCGCTTGGCCCAATGAGCCTGCCAAGCCATCCAGGCCAGGACCAGGCTAACGACGCCCCAAAACGCCAGATATTCGACACCGCCCTTGTTCCACAGCCAGCCAACGCCCTTGACGTTGAAGGTGGCATAGGTCGCGACGACCATGGTGGCGGCAGCGGCTAGGCCAACCCAGCGGGTCAGGATGCCGAAGAACAATCCGACCGCGCAGACGCTTTCGGTAATCAGCGACAGTGTCAGAAAGAGCAGCGCCGGCTCCAATCCAGCTTTTGAGAAGAAGACGAGAGACGCATCCCATCCAACGATCTTGTAGATGATATGCGGGGCGTAAAATGCTCCCGCCATCATGCGGATGACGTTCATCCCGTTGCTGATGTCGAAATTAGTCTTCAGAGAAGAAGCCATGCTCTGCATGGGACGCCCCCGTCAGGATGACTGCGGCTGTATGTGGCGATGCCGCTATGCAATCGTTTGCATTTAATGTATACCTTGATTGCGATTGGCTTGTCAATGGCGACTGACTAGACTGGCCCCATGCAGCGAAGAGTCAGCCTCAAGGACGTGGCGCGCGCCGCTGGAGTGCATGTCTCCACCGTGTCGCGGGCACTCAGCCGCGAAACCGCCAAGTTGCTCAGCCCGGCGGTGGCCGAGCGCATCCAGGCCGTGGCGGAGGAGATGGGCTATTGCCCCAACGCCATGGCGGCCGCATTGCGGACCTCGCGCTCGGGCGCGGTGGGGATGGTGGTCCCCGATCTGACCCATCCGGCCTTTTCCGTCATGTTGCGCGGCGCCGACGAGGTGTTGGGCGCGGCCGGCTATGTTCCCGTGATACTGAGCGTCGAGCACGATTTCAGGCGTACCTCCGCCTTGTTGCGGGAATTGCGCGGCCGACGGGTGGACGGAATCCTGATCGCCACCGCCCAGGTCGACGATCCTTTCATCGCCGCGGTTGCCCGAGAAGCCACCCCCATGGTGGCCATCAATGCGACCGACATCGAGGGTGCGCCGTTCCCGGGGGTGGTGGCGGACGAGGCGGCGGGGGTCGCCATGGTGATGGACCACCTGCGCGATCTGGGACACGTCCAGATTAGCCATCTGGCCGGCCCGGCGGCCACCCTGACGGGGCAGGCCCGAATGGCCGCCTTCGTCGCTAATGGCGGCGATCCCCTGTGGACGGAACACGCCTCGGCCTATGACCGCGCCGGGGGGCATGCCGCCTGCCATCGTCTGCTCGACCGCTTCCCGCCGGGCAGGCCCGGCGGGTTGACCGCCATCGTAACGGCCAACGATCTGTTGGCGCTTGGCTGCCTGGACGTATTGCGCGAGCGCGGCCTGCGTTGCCCCGACGACGTATCTCTGACGGGCTTCATGGACTTGCCCAACATGGACCTGATCGACCCGCCGCTGACCACCGTGCGGGTCGATCTGCTGGGCATGGGGCGCTGTGCCGCTCAGAAATTGCTGTCCCTGCTGACGGTCGGAGCCGGCCCGCAGCCCAAGATGGAGATCATGCCGACCAGTCTGGTGGTTCGGCGCTCCTGCCGCCCCATGGCTTAGGGGCCTACCCTCCGTTCGCCGTGCGGCGCTCGTCCGCGGCATGTGACAACTGCTCCACTCCTACCGCACTGATCACCGTCGCGACCGCGAAATCATCGCTGGTGATGCGGGCCGGCAGCGCCGTGGCCGGGTCGATCAGCACGGTGAAGCCGGCGCCATCCCACATTTCCTTGGTCTTGGGGCGGAAACCGGCCAGCGGCTTGATCTGAACGTGGGCGCGCACGCCGACGACGCGGTGGCCCGAGACGTCCTGGCTGGCCGGGCCGGCGATGGTCACGGCGGCGTCATAGCGGTTGCGGCCGTCGAAAATGGGCAGGGTGAAGCGCTCGCCCTTGGTTCCGGCCAGCACACGCCGGGATGCGGACGTGATGGCCGTCAGCGGATCCATGGTGCCGGCCTTCATGGCCTCGGGCACGGGTTGCCGCGGTTCGTCGTCGTCCGGGTCGGTCCGGCGGATTTCGTCCCTAATGGTGCGGGGCTGGCCGTGGAAGTCCACTGCCAGCCGGCTTTCCATGTTCTTGGATTGGGCGTGGGTCTGGAACTGCCCCTGGCCGGCTTCGGCCTCGAGGGCGAAGGCGGAGAGGCTATCGGCCAAACCGGTGGCGCGTGCGGTCAACTCCGCCTCGCTGCCCATACTGGCCAGCCGGGCTTCGGCGGCGCGGAAGCCGCCCCAGAACACCTCGTAGCGTACCTCGACCGGCTCGGCCGCCAGGGCCGGTGCGCAGGCCATCGCCACCATACTCGCTATCAGGGCGCGCCACCCCATAACCGGCCTCTTTGCTTGGGTGCCTAGGGCGGAAGATGGGTTGGCTAGGTGATGGAAGCCAGTGCGCAAGTGGTTGGCCCACCCGTTGGGGCAGGTTGGTTTTCGCCCCTGTCAACTACCCAAAGGTAATAGTCCTCACGATCTCCTCGCCACCGATCCCCGAGTGATGTAAGTCGGGTGACTTGGTGCGCTGCAAAAACAGCCGCCGGTCAGGGTTCAGTATGTCGGACGGGCGAAATAAAAGGGCAGGACGACCGGCCTGCGCGTGTGTAAAGTTTCACGAATGCCCATAGGCAACGAAACGCGCCAGAGTATCGTGATTTTCTAATGTATTGTGGGCCGTCACTGGCACGGAAACGACAATGAGGGCCATACCGGAAGGCGGCGCGCCAGTAAGGCGCCGTTGCGGGTCCGGGGTTTCGGCTTTCAGATAAGAACAGGAGAAGCCATGTCTTTGACCATTGGTGTTCCTAGGGAAACCTTCGCCGGCGAAAAGAGGGTGGCGACCGTCCCCGATGCCGTCGAGAAGCTGATCAAGCTGGGCTTCTCGGTCATGGTCGAGTCCGGTGCCGGATCGGCGGCCAATTTCGACGACGACACCTATGTGGCCGTCGGTGCCGCCATCGCCAAGGACGCTTCCGCGCTCTATGCCGCCGTCGACGTGGTCTTCAAGGTCCGCGCCCCCTCGCTCGAGGAAGTGGCGCAGATGAAGGAAGGCACCACCCTGATCAGCTTTATCTGGCCCGCCCAGAACCCCGAGCTGATGGATGCGCTGGCAGCGCGCAAGCTCACCGTGCTGGCCATGGACTCGCTGCCGCGTCAGCTCAGCCGCGCCCAGAAGATGGACGCGCTGACCTCGATGGCCAGCATCACCGGCTACCGTGCCGTCATTGAGGCCGCCAACCAGTTCGGCCGCTTCTTCAACGGCCAGATCACCGCCGCGGGCAAGATTCCCCCGGCCAAGGTGTTCGTCGCCGGCGCCGGCGTCGCCGGCCTGGCGGCGCTGGGCACCGCCGTCAACCTGGGCGCCATCGTGCGCGCCAACGACACCCGCGCCGAGGTGGCCGACCAGGTCAAGTCCATGGGCGCCGAGTTCGTCAAGGTCGACTACGAGGAAGAGGGCTCGGGCGGCGGCGGCTACGCCAAGGTGATGAGCGAGGGCTTCCAGGCCGCCCAGCGCGAGATGTACGCGCAACAGGCCCGCGAGGTCGACATCATCATCACCACCGCGCTGATCCCCGGCAAGCCGGCGCCCAAGCTGATCACCGCCGACATGGTCAAGTCCATGAGGCCGGGCAGCGTCATCGTCGATCTGGCGGCCGAGCAGGGCGGCAATTGCGAACTGACCGAGCCCAACCAGGTGGTGGTCAAGCACGGCGTCACCATCGTCGGCTACACCGACTTCCCGTCGCGGCTGTCCAAGCAGTCATCGACCCTTTACGCCACCAACCTGCTGCGCCTGACGGAAGAGCTGTGCAAGACCAAGGACGGCATCATCGACGTCAACATGGACGACGACGCCATCCGCGGCCTCACCGTCGTCAAGGATGGCGGGATCACCTGGCCGCCGCCGCCCTTGAAGCTGCCGGCGCCGCCGGCGCCCAAGGCCGCCGCCCCGGTGCCCGAGAAGAAGTCGGGCGGCCACGGCCACGGCGCAAGCCAGCCCATGAGCGCCAAGGCCCTGTCCATCGCGTTCGGCATCGGCGCCCTGGCCTTCTGGTTCGTGGGCAACGCCCCCGAAGCCTTCCTGGGCCATTTCACCGTCTTCGTTCTGGCCTGCTTCGTGGGCTACATGGTGGTGTGGAACGTCACCCCGGCCCTGCATACCCCGCTGATGAGCGTGACCAACGCCATCTCGTCGATCATCGCCATCGGCGCCCTGGTCCAGATCTCTCCGCCCCTGGGCGAGGGCGTGTCCAGGCCCGGTTTCTGGATCGGCCTGCTGGCCTTCCTCAGCATCGTCCTGACCTCGATCAACATGTTCGGTGGCTTCGCGGTCACCAAGCGCATGTTGGCGATGTTCCGCAAGTAAGGGGGGCACCATGTCTTTCGGTCTCGTTACCGTTTCCTATATCGGTGCCGCCATCCTGTTCATTTTGAGCCTGGGCGGTCTGTCGAACCCCGAGACGTCGCGGCGCGGCAACGTGCTGGGCATGATCGGCATGGCGCTGGCCGTTGCCGCCACCGTGCTCGGCCCGCAGGTCACCTGGGGTGGCGTGGCGTGGATCGTCATCGCCATGGCCATCGGCGCTTCGGTCGGCCTCTATGCCGCCCGCACCGTGCAGATGACCCAAATGCCCGAGCTGGTCGCGCTGATGCACTCGCTGGTCGGCCTGGCGGCCTGCCTGGTGGGCTTCGCCTCCTACGCCGATACCGCCCACACCTTCGTCGGCGCCGAGAAGACCATCCACGACGTGGAGATCTATATCGGCATCCTGATCGGCGCGGTGACCTTCTCTGGGTCGCTGATCGCCTTCGGCAAGCTGTCCGCCAAGATCGGCGGCAAGCCGGTGCTGCTGCCGGGGCGCCATTGGATCAACCTGGCGGGCCTGTTGGTGGTGATCTATTTCGGCAAGGTCTTCCTGGGCGCCGAGAGCGCCTGGACGGGCGGCTTTGCCCTGGTGGTCATGACCGCCATCGCCCTGGCCTTCGGCGTGCACATGGTGATGGCCATCGGCGGCGCCGACATGCCTGTCGTGGTGTCCATGCTGAACAGCTATTCCGGCTGGGCGGCGGCGGCCACCGGTTTCATGCTCAGCAATGACCTGCTGATCGTCACCGGCGCACTGGTTGGATCCTCGGGCGCCATCCTGTCCTACATCATGTGCCGGGCCATGAACCGCAACTTCCTCAGCGTCATCGCCGGCGGCTTCGGCACCGGCGGCGGCGCTCCGGCGGCCTCGGGCGAGGCAGCGCCGGCCGGCGAGGTCAGCCCCATCAGCGCGGTCGAGACGGCCGAACTGCTGAAGGACGCCAAGAACGTCGTCATCGTACCCGGTTACGGCATGGCGGTGGCGCAGGCCCAGCATACGGTCTACGAGATCACCAGGCACTTGCGCGAGAAGGGCATCAACGTGCGGTTCGGCATCCATCCGGTGGCGGGCCGCATGCCCGGCCACATGAACGTGCTGCTGGCCGAGGCCAAAGTACCGTACGACATCGTGATGGAAATGGACGAGATCAACGACGACTTGCCCGAAACCGACGTCACAATGGTCATCGGCGCCAACGACATCGTCAATCCGGCGGCGCAGGAGGATCCCAATTCCCCCATCGCCGGCATGCCGGTGCTCGAGGTGTGGAAGGCGAAGACCTCCATCGTCATGAAGCGGTCCATGGCCTCGGGCTACGCAGGCGTGGACAACCCGTTGTTCTATAAGGAAAACAACCGGATGCTGTTCGGCGACGCCAAGAAAATGTTGGACGAGGTGCTGACCGCGCTGAACAGCTAGCCTTCGCTACCTGGACCCGCGTCACGACGGTTCAAAGGGGGAGGGCGTGCCGGCGACGGCACGCCCTCTTTCCTTTTGGCGGGGGCAGATGCTCCGGTTGCGCCTTCATTTCGCCACAGGCCGGCGCTATGCTCGCGTATCTATCGGAGGTCCGCCCCATGAACCGTCGTTTCTTCCTGTCCACCAGCATGCTCAGCGGTATCGGCCTGTTGGCGGCGCGGTCGGCCAGCGCGCTGAACCTGGAGGCGTGCGAGTCGGGCAGTGGCAGCGTGGCGTGCGGCGAGTACGCCAAGCATCAGGAGGTGCTGGCCCAGCTGGATGCCATGCTGGCGTCCAAGGGCCTGGATGAGCAGGCGCGCAAGGTGGCGCTGGCGGCGGCCAGCTGTCCGTTCTGCGGCCAGCCGCTGGTGAAGGGCTAGTTTCCGTCGGTCAGGCGTTGCCCGACGCCATGTTGGGGCACCAATCGGCGATGGCTTCCATGATCTCGGCCTGAGACGGCTGGCGCACCTGGTGCGATACCGACCAGACGATGCCGAAGGGGTCCTCCAGCTTGCCGTAGCGGGCGCCCCAGAACATCTCGGATACCGGCAATACCACCTTGGCACCGGCCGAGGCGGCGCGATCCTGGGCGGCGTCGGCGTCGGGGACCTCCAGGTGCAGGCCGATGCGTCCGCCGGGCGTGGCCTGCTCGCCGCATTCATCGGCCAGATAGACCTTGGCGCCGTTGACGGAAATCTCGGCATGGACCACGCGGCCGCCGTTGGGGGCGGCCAGGCAGCACACTTCGGTGGCGCCGAATGCCTTGGTGTAGAAGGCGATGGCGGCCTTGGCGTCGGGGACCATGAGATAAGGGATTAGATTCCACTCGGCCATGTTTCCTCCCGGGGTCAAAAATGCCGCGAGCCCCCGGGCGTGCCCGGGGACTCGCAGCTGGTGGGGCGCATCAACGTTTCTGACTGCCCAGACCTTTGAACACGTCCGCCATGCTGGTGTACTGGTCGTCGGGCATGCCCGACAGCGCCTCGATCACTTCCGACGAGGCGTTCTTGTTGCGGGCGTATTCCACGATCTTGCTGCGGTCGCAGGGGAAATCGATGCCGGCCAGGGTCTGGGCGGCGTCGTGGGGTGTAGATTGGCGCGCGAGAGGCATGGCCTCCTCCTGTGCTTGGGGATCATCCTACCCAACACAGGCATGCTCGGGCGGGTTCGGGCGCGGCACCGCACGCGCTATGGGCTTTTCCCAAGCGCGTGCGCTCCGGCTGCGACTATTCTTCCTGGACGATGACGCCGTACCAGCCCAATCCCTCGTAGGTTTCGTAGCCGGGCGTCAGGGCATAGCCCACGGTCTCGCCGAAATTGTCCATGTAGAAACTGCGGTCTCCCCGGCGGGTATCCAGCGGGAAATGGTCGGACAGCGCCCCCGTACCCGCCGAGTCGGCGATGATGCGGTGGTAGCGGTCGATGATCAGGCAGCGGCTCTTGGTCTTTTCCTCGGGCGACAGGCGCACGCCTTCGACGATGGCTTTGCCTTGGGCCTGCCAGTCGAAGAAGATGCCCAACGCGCCGATGGGCGTGCCGTTGGCCTCGCCGCCCTCGCGGATGGCGGTGGCGTAGGTGGCGACGATGGCGTTGCCCAGGCCGGCCGTCTGGGAGATGTCGGCGACGGCGAACGCGCCGCCGTCATTGGTGGCCATGGCATCCTTGAACCACTGCTCGCCCGACACGTCGGTCCCGATGGCATTGGCGTAGCGGCCGGGACGGCCGTTGGCGATGACGCGCCCTTGGGCGTCGGCGATCCACAGGTCCAGGTAGACGGTATAGGAATCCAGGATCACGCCCAGGCGCTTGCAGGCGTGGCGCACCTTGGCCATGTCGGCGGGATCGGCGGCGCATTCCACCATGGCTGGGTCGGTGGCCCACCAGCGCACATCGCATGAACGCTCATAGAGATTGCGGTCGGCGATCTCGACGGCGTTGTGGGCCAGGTCGGCCAGGCGCTCGCCCTTGACCCGTTCCACCTCGGCGGCCAATTGGCGGCCGAAATCGGACAGGGATTCCAGCTTGCCTTTCAGCTCTCCGCGCAAGGAATCGGTCACTTGCGAGATTTCCGTCGAGATGGACTTCACCTCCTCGGCCACTACGGCGAAGCCGCGGCCCAATTGCCCGACGCGCTGGGCTTCGATCGAGGCGTTCAGCGCCAGCATGCGCGAGCGCCGGGTGATGCCGTGGATGCGGTCGATCTTCTGATCGGTTTCGGCTGCGACGGTGCTGGTGATCTCCAGCAGGTGGGCGACTGATGCCATGGCATCCTCCAAGGTCCGGGTATCCGTTAAGGGAAACCTAATCGGACCTTTGGCCTATGCACCATTGCGCATGCCGCATGATTTGCCTGCAAAACAGGCATGCCATAGAAATGGGATTTAGTGGCTAAAAAATGTGCAAGAAAGCCGCTCTTGGCGCGTACCGCCCCAGTACGGGGTTGGGGGACAGGGGAGATCCTCGCAGAGGGTCGACAAACGCCAAGAGCGCCGCAACGGTACCGTTGCGGCGCTCTTACGCAATTGACTTTGGTCAGTCCTTGCCGCCCTTCGCCGGGAGGTCATTCCCGCCAAAGAGGGTAGAGGAGGCTTCGGCCAAGGGCCGCCAACAATCGCGGGCGGCTTTTGGCCTTAGAAGCCTTCGCGCTCCAGGCGCTTGCGCTCCAGCTTGCGGGCGCGGCGCACGGCCTCCGCCTTCTCGCGGGCGCG
>DATJKV010000274.1:0-9164 GCA_035491155.1 Magnetospirillum sp.
AGCAGCTCTCCCCCTTGATCCTTGCCCGTCCGGCCGCTAGCCTGCTGCCCCTTGGCAGCAAGATTGGGCCATTCGTGCGCATCCTCTTCATCACCGCCACCCGCATCGGCGATGCCGTCCTGTCCACCGGTCTATTGGACCATCTGCACCGGACCTATCCCGACGCGCGCATCACCGTGGCCTGCGGCCCGGCCCCGGCGCCGCTGTTCGCCGCCCTGCCGGGGGTGGTCGAGGTGATCCCCATGGTCAAGCAGCGCCGCGCCGGCCATTGGCTGCGGCTGTGGCACCAGACGGTGACGCGACGGTGGAGTCTAGTGGTGGATCTGCGCGGCTCGGCCATGGGCTGGCTGGTGCCGACCCTGCGCCGCAAGATCATCCGGTCCGATTGGTCGCCCCAGCACCGTCTGGTGCACCTAGCCCGGCTGTTCGGCCTGGAGCATTCCGCCCCCCTGCCGCGCCTGGCCGCGGCACCCGCCCACAAGGCCCGCGCCACCGAGCTGATCCCGGACGGCGGCGCGGTGCTGGGCATCGGCCCCACCGCCAATTGGGGCGGCAAGCAATGGGCCACCGAGCGCTTCGTCGCCACCGCGCAAGCCCTGGTGGCCGCCGGCGGCGCGCTGGCGGGCGCCCGTATCGCGGTGTTCGGCGCCAAGGAAGAGCGAGCCGCGGTGGAAGCGTTCAAGGCCGCGTTCCGGCCCGAGCAGGTCATCGACCTGGCCGGCATGGTGGACCTGCCGACGGCGTACGCCTGCCTGGAACGCTGTTCTCTCTATGTCGGGAATGATTCTGGGCTGATGCACATGGCCGCCGCCGCCGGCATCCCCACCCTGGGCCTGTTCGGCCCCAGTTCAGAGGTCCTGTACGGCCCCATGGGGCGCTGCTGCCGCTCGTTGCGCGGCCGCCGCAGCTTCGAGGACATCTGCCATGCCCCCGATTTCGACTACCGCAGCCATGTGTCGCTGATGGACGATCTGGAGGTGGAGGCGGTCGTCGCCGCCGCCACCGACCTGCTGGCTCAGGCCGCCAGCGCCTGAGCCTTGACGCGGATGAAGCCGCCCAGCAGCTGAAGCAGCCAGGGGCCGAACTCCAGCATGCCCCCTTCGGCCTGGGCCGTACGCCACTTGCCGAGAATCTGACCCAGCGCGCCATCGGTGGCGGCACGACCGGCCAGCAAACGGGCGAAGCGGCGGTTGAGCTCGGTCACCTGCTCCACATCCAGCCCCTTGCCCACAAGGCTGGCGGCGCCGGCCAGAGCCGAGCGGTCGTCGTTTACCGGCGAAGTGGAGGCGATGTCGCCGACCACTTGCCACAGGCTGTTGTTGAAGGAAATGGCCGCCTTGCGGTCATCCACACTTTCGGCCCGGTTCAACTGCAGCACGGCGACTTCCATCACGACCGCCAGCGCAACGTCGATACGGATGCCTTGGTTAATCCACGCTGCCATCGAGGTTCTCCGTTCACGCGTTATTAATCTTCTTGTGTCTGCAGGATGCACGAAAACGTCAAAATCCTGAAAAGTGCATCCGAACGGGAAGGGCTACCCCGAGGCTTATAAGGCATCCACCTTAGTATTAAGAACGCCCCTTCTAAAGGATTGGTTGATCACCGATCTCGCCGCTCAACCCCTCTAACAGCCATAGTTCGAACCCGCGCCGGGCGTCAGAGTGCGCCCATTCGGCCACCAGGGCGTCCCGGCTGCGCTCCACCGTTTCCGGACGCGCCAAATCGGCGGCCAGCGCAAGGTTGCGCCCAGCCACGAACGACAGATCGCGCGGATCCACGCAAGGATGGGCATCCAGCGCGAGCAGCGCCGCCACATGGTCGGCGGTGCCGGCCAGCAGCTCGCACTCCACCAGATAGGGCTTCTCTTCCGTCAGGTTGCGGATGGTCCGCCAGAGGCGGAGGTTGTAGGAAACCGCCTCGTCCAGCTGCCGCGCTGATTTTGCCCGCATCAACAGGTTTGCCGCCGCTTCCAGGCCGACGGAAAGCTCCATCGCCCGGCGATCGCCCCGCCGGGTCCATTCCATGCTCATGACGTCCTCCCTGACGCATCATTTTTTCGGACCCTACAACCGGGGCCGCCCCGTTACGAATAGGGCGATGGTCAACTCAGACGGGAGGCATCCGCCTATGACTTTCGGGAGTTCTTAGGAATCGCGCGGCGCCGGCGGCGCGGTGACGCCATCGGGAAGGGGCCGCGACTCGTCGCCCAGCACCCGGTGCATCATCACCACGTCCACCCAGCGGCCGAACTTCAAGCCGACGCCGCGCAGCACGCCCTCCTGCCGGAACCCCAGCGCGCGGTGCAGCGCGATCGAGGACTGGTTGGCGGAATCGCCGATCACCGCGATCATGCGATGATAGCCCATGTCGGTGCAGCGCTCGATCAGGCCGCCCAGCAGGGCGCGCCCCACCCCCCGGCGCTGAACGAAGGGCGCGACATAGATGGAATCCTCGAGCGTGTAGCGATAGGCCGTGCGCGGGCGCCACGGCCCGGCATAGGTGTAACCCACCACCTCGCCGCGATCCTCGGCCACCAGATAGGGCATGCCCCGTTCCAGCGTCGCGGCACGACGGAGGATCATTTCCTCGACGGTGGGCGGCACCTCCTCGAACGAAGCGGCGGTGCGGGTGACGTAGTAGGTATAGATGGCTTGCACCTGGGCCATGTCGGCCTCGGTGGCGTCGCGCACCAGCACCGGCAGCGGCGATTGCAAGGTGACGGTCATGACAGAACCTGCTCCGTGGTCAACCCCGCTAAAGCGGCCACCACCCCTTCCAGGTCGGCGGCCAGGCGGGAGAACGACGGCAGCTTGGAGTGCTGCGCCTCGTCCATGTAGAGCGCCCGGTTGATCTCGATCTGCAACGCGTGGCTATGGTGGCGAGGCTGGCCGTAATTGCGGGTGGTGAAGCCTCCCGCATAGGGGGTGTTGCGCACCACCCGGTAGCCGCGCTGGCGGAAGGCATCCTCCACCACCTCGGTGATGACGGGCGCGCACGAGGCGCCATAACAATCGCCCAACACCACATCCACCCGCGACAGCCCGACGTCACGGTCCATCGGACCGCCTATGGACGGCATGGAGTGGCAATCCACCAGCAGCGACCAGCCGAACCGCAGGCGCGTCTCCTCCAGCAGGGCGGCGAGGCGGCGGTGGTAGGGCCGGTAGTACAGCCCCACCCGGCGTTCGACTTCGGCCACCGGCAGCTTGCCCTTGTAGATTTCCGCCCCCGTGGCCACCACCCGGGCGATGGTGCCCAGCCCGGCGACGACGCGGGGGGAGCGGGTGTTGGCATAATGCGGCAATTGGCCCGAGAACATGGCCGGGTCGAGCTCGTAGGGCTCGCGGTTGGGATCGCAATAGGCGCGCGGGAAGCGGGCCGACAACAGCGGCGCCCCCCAGTTGACGACACTGGCGAACAACTCGTCGACGAAGCTGTCCTCGGATCGGCGCAGGGACTGCGGATCCAGGCGCGACTCGGCGACGAAGGCGGCGGGATAGTCGCGCCCCGAGTGCGGCGAGGAAAACACCAGCGGCACCGTCCGTTCCGTGGGCTCCAGAACGGTCAGCACCGAGCTGTCATCAGTGGCAAGCGGCATGCTGTCCATGAACCAAGGTATTAGCAGGTTGGCGCCCGCCTGTCACAGGGGTGCGTGCGCAAGCCAGCTCCCTGCCAGATGGGGTGGACGATTAAATTTCGCACGCCGCACAGAAGGGCTTGCAAAGGTCATAAAACGCGGTTAAAAGACCGCCCTCGACGCCGCCAAGCGGCGCGGGCGGTTAGCTCAGCGGTAGAGCACTTCCTTGACATGGAAGGGGTCACAAGTTCGATCCTTGTACCGCCCACCATCGGCCCTCCTGGGGAAACCCAGGGGGGCCGTTCCCGTTTCAGGGGCCGATGATTGCCGGCCACCTGGCGGAAACGCCGTTTCCGCCAGGCACGACCGGCCCTATTCCTTCGCCACGTAGGTATAGAACCGCACCGAGCCGTTGGGCTCAACCTCGCGGTAGAGGCCCTGGATTTCCGCCTCGAAGCCGGGGAAGAGGTTGGCGCTGCGTTCGAAGGCCTTCAGGTAGTCCAGCATGGGCTGGGCGCGCTTGCACAGGCGTTCGCCCGGCACCACGGTGGCGATGCCCGGCGGGTAGACCACCCACAGGGTGGTGACGATGCGGCCCGAGATCTCATCCAGCGGCAGGTAATCCACCTGGTTGCGGGTCAGCATGCGCACCGCGTCGTTGGGGCGCATGACCATGTCGGGGCGGTGTTCGGGGGCGAACATGGCGCGCTGCAACGCGCTGATATTGGTCTTGCGGAAAAAATTGTGCATTTCGGCGCACAATTCCTGGATACGCACGCCCTTGTAGCGCTGCGGGCGGCGCTGGACGAACTCAGGGATAACGTCCTCCAGCAGCGCATTCTCGTCGTGGCGGCGCTTGAACGCCACCAGGGCGCTCAGCAACGTACCCGCCTTCGACGATTCCACGCCCGGGGTGAGCAGGAACAGCAGCGAGTTGAGGTCGTTCTTCTCGGGCACCACGCGGTTCTCGCGCAGGTACTGGGCCACTACCGGGGCCGGGATGCCGTAATCGGCGTAGGCGCCGGTCGCCGGATCGAAACCGGGGGTCAGCAGGGTCAGCTTGTTGGGGTCGGTCATGGCGTAGCCTGGCCGGGCCACGTGCTTGAAGCCGTGCCAGCGGGCACCGGGGGTGAATTCCCAATGGTGTGGGCTGGCGGCCAACTGGTCCGAGGGCACGTCCTCCCACGCCATCTTGCGGCCGTTCACCTCGACCTGGTCGGGGACGAAGGGTTCGAAGAACCACTTGCGGGCCGGGTCCTTCTCCCTCTCGCCGAACTCCCGCTTGATGGCGCGCACCTTCTTGCGCAGTTCGATGCCGAGCAGCACGGTGTCTTCCCACAACACCTCGCCCGAGCGGCCGCGCATCATCTGGGCGCCCACGTCCAGCGAGGCGAACAGCGGGTAGAACGGCGAGGTGGAGGCGTGCAGCAGGAACGTCTCGTTGAAGCGCCGGTGTTCGATGCGCCGCTGCTGCCCCTTGATGTGACGGTCGCGCACGTGAATCTGCGACGCCTGGGAAAAGCCGGCCATCTGCTTGTGGGTGGACTGGGTCGAGATGATGCCGGGCGAGCGCTCACCCAACTCCTGAAGCCCCATGCCGTAGCAGCGCTTGAACAGCGGATGGAACTTGAGGAAGCCGGCCCAGGCCTCGTCGAACAGGATGTAGTCGCACAGATGGCCAATGCGTTCGAGGATCATCTGGGCGTTGTAGATCGTACCGTCATAGGTGCATTGCTCGATGACGGCGACGCGGAAGGGCCGCTCGCGCTTCCACGCGTCCTTGTCCTTGACCAGCGGATTGGTGCGGATCTTCTCGCGGATGGCCTCTTCGTCGAAGGCGTCCGAGTAGATGGGCCCGATCAGGCCTTGGGCGTTGCGGTCGGTCTCCAGGAAGATGGGAATGCCGCCGCCCAGCACCAGGGCGCCGTGGTGGGCGGCCTTGTGGTTGTTGCGGTCGAACAGGACCAGGTCGTCCTCGGCCACCAGGGCCGACAGCACGATCTTGTTGGAGGCCGAGGTGCCATTCAGCACGAAATAGGTCTTCTCGGCGCCGAAGATGGCGGCGGCCTGCTTCTGCGCCTGGAGCGCGGGGCCTTCGTGGATCAGCAGGTCGCCCAGTTCCAGTACCGAATTGTCCAGGTCGTCGCGGAACACCGCCTCACCCAGGTGCTCGACAAAGATGCGGCCGATGGGGCTGCGGTTATAGAAGATGCCGCCGTTGTGGCCGGGACAGGTCCATAGCTGGTTGCCCTCCTCGGCATAATCCACCAGGGCGCCGAAGAACGGGGTCTTCAGGGTCTCGGCAAACTGCTTCAGGCGGCTGACCAGATTTTTGGCGATGAAGGCCGGGGTTTCCTCGGCCAGGAAGACGTAGCCGTCGATGTAGTCCAACACGTCCACCGGGATGTCCTCGAAGCGCTCGCCGCGCACCAGGATGACGATGGGCATCTCAAGGCCGCGGCGGCGCATCAGGTTGATCAGCGCCGGCGCCTCGCCGCCCTGGCCGTTCTTGCTCCAATCCACCAGCACGCAGCCGATGGCGGCATCGGTCTGCACCGCGATCTCGGCATCCTCGACCCGGCGCGCCCGTACCACCTCAAAGCCCAGGCGCTCGATCTCCGCCATGATCTGCTCGACCCGCGCACCCTCCAGATCAGTGGCCTCGAAAGCGGGGGTACAAACCAGAAAAGTCAAACGCCGAAAGAATTCCATCTGGGCCTCGTCTCGGTAACGCGCGGGTGTGGGCAAACGCCCGCTAGACTAAAGAGAGGACGGCGCCCCCTCCATGCCCTTGGACGTATGACACGAAAACTTCATCGGTGGGAAAAAACAAAACGCCCGGCCGCCATGCGACCGGGCGAATGAGCGGCAGGGCTGTCTTAGCTGCCGGCCCGCTGCGCCATCTTCTTGCGCATGGCGTCAAACAGCGGCGCGGCGTGGCCGCCATTGGCCCGCAGCAGCGCGGTGAAATCCTCGCGCATGGTCTTGATCAGGCTGACGCCGTCGGCCTGGACATCCACCACCACGTTGGCGCCGGTATCGGCGGTCACCACGTACCAGTCCACCGGGGCCGGCGGCTCGTCGGGCGCGAACACCACCGAGTGAACGACCACCTTGTCGCCCACCACCTCGGCATCCTGCACATTCACCTTGGTGCCGGGATCGACGTCGGCCAGGCGGCCGCTCCATATCGCCACCACATAATCCACCAACAGGCCCTCGAACTCGGCCCGCTCGCCATCGGTGAAGCGGCCCCAATAGCGGCCAAGGATGTCGGCCGACACCAGCTTGGTCGAGGAATAGCGCAGCAGCCGGTCGCGGAACAGGGTGGAACGTTCGTCAGCGGAGAGCGTCTTGACGCCAAAGGTCTGCATGGCATCGGTCGCCAGGGTGGCAATCAGTTCCTTGGCCACCGGCGGCTCGGCGGCGGTCACCGCCACCGGGTGGGCAAACGCCGCCACTAGGATCAACGCGGCGGTCATGCGGTAAAGGAAGGTCAGCATCAGTGGCTCTCCTTCTTGTAGAGGTCGGACGCCTTCATGTCGCGATTGGCAATCTCGTTGGCGCGGCGCTGGCGGTAGATGCTGCGCACTGCGGCGTAGAAGTCCAGCGAGTTGCGCTTGAGGTCATCGATGGGATCGAGCAGTTCGGCGCGCTCGTCCCCCACACCCACGCCCGTGCGGGTCCAGACGGCCCATTCCAGGCTCTGGTTGACCAGGGCCAGATCGGCAGGATCGGCCAGGAACTCGACGCCCAAACCGACAGTGTCGCGAGGATTGGACGGTCCGAAGAACGGCAGCACCAGATAGGGCCCCTCGCCCACGCCCCAGACGGCCAGCGTCTGGCCGAAATCCTCGCCGTGGTAACGGGGGCCGCCGGTGTCGCCCACCACGTCGAAGATGCCGAACACGCCCATGGTGCTGTTGATCATGAAGCGGATCAGGGTGTCGCCGGCGCGGTTGGGGCTGCCCTGTAGGGTGTCGTTGGCGAAGATCAGCGGGCTGCGCAGATTGTTCAGCACATTGTGGATGCCGTGCTGCACTTCGTCGGGCAGGCCGCTGCGATAACCGCGCGCCACCGGCCGGAGCACGGCGTCATCCAGCGCCAGATTGAAATCCATGACGGTGCGGTTGGTGGGCTCCAGCGGGTCGTTGAGCGCCTCGTACTCGGCCCGGTCCTCGGGATCCGTGGGCACCGTGGCGCAGCCAGACACCAGGGTAGTGACGGCCACCGCCAGCACACATGTGAACAGACGCATCTTCCCCCTCAGACGAGGCAGCACCGCAGCAAGTCCCCCGACGCTACGGTGCTCAGATCAGCAGAATACAATTAACCCCGATGCGGCGCTAGACATCCCCGCGCCAGGTCACGTTACTCGGCGGCCGTTTCCAATTGAGGCCTGCCAGCGATCTCGCGGAAGAAGCGGACGCTTTCCTCAACCACCCGGCTGCGCTGACGGTCGACGGTGATCATGTGGTAGCAATCGTCCAGCAGCACCTTCCGCACCGGGCCGCCCAGGCGCCCCTCGACGTAGTTGGCATTGCGCACGCTGGTAACGTCGTCGTCCTGGGCATGCAGGATCAGGGTCGGCGTGGTGACAGAGGGCATCTCGTGCTTGACCACGCGGATCAATGCCCGCAGCTCGCGCAGGGACTGCCCGGCCATGCCCAGGTTGCCGGCTGAGGCGCTGTCGCCCGACATCATGCCGGCCACCACCACGCGGCGCAGGCGCTCGTCCTTGATGCCGTAGGGGAAGGTCTCGACGAAGCGGTAACGCTTGCCCAGCGGGGTGTAGAGGAACAGCGGCAGCAGGTTGGCCAGCTTGGGGATGGTCCAGCCGTCATACCACAGAGTGGTGGAATAGAGCGCGATGCCCGCCACCGGCCGGTTGGCCGCCAGATGCATGGACATCACCGCCCCCATGGACAGGCCGGCGGCGAAGATGGTGGTGTGATTGGCCGCCAAACGGTCGTAGGCGGCCTCGACACTGGCGTACCAATCGCGCCAGTTGGTCATCAGCAGATCGGCCTCGGTGCCGCAATGGCCGGCCAACTGCATGCCGTAAACGGTGAACCCGGCGGCGGCCAGCGACTTACCCACATAACGCATCTCGGTGGGGGTGCCGGTCAATCCGTGGATCAGCAGGACCGCCTCGGGCCCACCGGGCATGTAGAAACTGACGTCGGGCAAGGCCCCCTGCGTGACCGCGTTGGCATCGATGCCCCCCGGCCCCGACCACATGTCGGCGCCGACGTACTTGTCTTTCCACTGCTTCAAAGCGCGAGCGACGCGCGACATGCCAAGCATCTCCAAAAATCCTATTCCGACGCTAGCCCACACGCTCGACGATACAACAAACCTCAGGGGGGCTGCCACCTTCAGGCGAAGGCGGCAGCCATACCTGATCAGCGCTTGGTCACACGGGCCAGCAACTGGTCCAACAGCTTGATCGCCAGATCCATCTCCTCGTAGGAGATGTCCAGCGACGGCGCCAGGGTGACCACGTTCTTGTAGTAGCCGCCGATATCCAGCACCAAGCCGTACTTCTTGCCGCCGACTTCCAGGTCGCCCTTCATGGCCTCGT
>DATJKV010000275.1:0-6081 GCA_035491155.1 Magnetospirillum sp.
ATCGGCCATGGCTCGCCTTGCCGCCAACGGCATCGACGTGCTGCCGACCGAGAGCGTGGTGTTCGAATGGCTGAACCGCGCCGGCACGCCGGAGTTCAAGGACCTCATCGCGCTGATCAAGTAGGAGCCGCTCCATGACGACGCTGGTGTTGCTGCCCGGCCTGTTGAACGACCATCGCCTGTGGGCCGCGCAAGCTCAGGCTCTGGCGCCCCTGGCCGAGATCATGGTGGCCGACCTCACCCAGGACGACAGCATGGCCGGCATGGCTGCCCGGGTGCTGGCGGCGGCGCCACCGCGCTTTGCTTTGGCCGGTCTGTCCATGGGCGGCTATGTGGCCATGGAAATCCTGCGCCGCGCGCCCGAGCGGGTAACGAGGCTGGCGCTGCTCGACACCACGGCCCGGCCCGACGCGCCGGACCAGACCCAGCGGCGCAAGGATGCGGTGGCCATCGCCCAGGCCGGCGGGTTCGAGAAGATCATGCCCACCATGCTGCCCAACCTGGTTCATCCCGACCATCTGGCATTGGAACGGGTCGGGGGCGTGGCCAAGGATATGGCCCGCGCCGTCGGCCCGGCGGCCTTTGCCCGCCAGCAGAACGCCATCATGCACCGCCCCGATTCGCGCCCCGGCCTGCCGCGCATTACGTGCCCGACCTTGGTGCTGGTGGGGGCCGATGACGAGGTGACCCCGCTGGATCGCGCCGAAGAGATGGCCGAGCTGATCCCCGGCGCTCGGCTTGAGATCGTCGCCGAAAGCGGCCACCTGACGCCGCTGGAGCAGCCCCAGGCGGTAAGCGAAGCCCTGGCCCGCTGGCTTAAAGAATAAATTAGTTAAGATCGCGTATCTTTCCCAAGCACTATGGATGCCGCCGAACCGGCGTCTCGGGAGGGCCAGATGGGGTCGCGTGGACCGAAGTTCCTGCGAAAGACGACGAATGTCGTCTTGGACGCCTTGTTGCATGCCGCGGAAAATGCCTATTCCGGCAAGCCTTTGACGCGGGAGGTCCTGCACGACATCGTCGAAGGGCTCAAGATTTCGTCTCAGTTCGAGGATTTCTACCGTCGCGCCTATCGTGAGCTGCTGGATGTGGTGGACGAGGAAAAGCTGGAGCAGAAGCGCCAGAACGCCTTCGGCCGCCTGATGGTGCATCCCATCAGCGAATTGCTGAACAAGGGCATCTTGAGCCGCGACATCCTGCCCAACATCTTCCAGTTCTTCCATCTGATCTTGGGTGATGAAGCCGACGAGATGGGCCGCCGCTGCCACGAGCGCGTGCATGAGATGCGCGACGAACTGGCCGAGAACTTCAGCTGGGACGCTTTCTACGACGATCCCCAGTCCAAGGCCGTGCTGTGGCACACGCTGTTACGCATCGCCAACTCGTTCAAGCGCTGGGACGTGCGCAAGGACTGGTTCATGAAGCTGATGCAGTACACTCCCAGCACCGTCAGCACCGGCTCCAACTCGTTCGTGGTGCGTGAGCACGATCATAGCCATGACGAGCCCTGGGTGTTCGGCAATCACCAGTTCTGCGCCTTCTTCCACGCCCTGTTCTCGCCGCTGACCGACATGGACAAGGCCGACGAGAAAGCCTTCCGCGAGCAGTTCGGCACCGACCCCCATCACCTGCTCGGCCAGTTCCTGGTGCACCTGGCGTCCTGCGAGGTGTGAGGTCAAAATGAAACGGGCGGAAGGTTGCCCTTCCGCCCGTCTGCATTTGATCGTCCGAGGAATTACTCGGACCGGCCGCCGTGCTGCTTCGACCACTGCACCGGATCGTGCAGGAAGCTGCGGACCTCGTCGATGGTGCGCTTGTCGAACAGGCCGTCCTCTTCGGCCACTTCCAGCACATCCCACCAATTGCACAGATAGCCGAGGTGGACGTCGATCTCGTGCAGGCTCTTCAGCGCGCCGGGGAAGACGCCATAGAAGAACACCACGAACGAGTGGTTGCACTTGGCGCCGGCATCGCGCAGCGCGTTGATGAAGTTGACCTTCGAGGCGCCGTCGGAGGCCAGGTCCTCGACCAGCACGACGCGCTTGCCGGGCTCGAAATCACCCTCGATCTGGGCGTTGCGGCCGAAACCCTTGGGCTTCTTGCGCACGTAGAGCATGGGCAGGCTCATGCGGTCCGAGATCCAGGCCGCATAGGGAATGCCGGCGGTCTCGCCACCCGCCACCGCGTCGATGGACTCGTAGCCGACCTCGCGCAGCAGCGCCTCGGTGGCCAGTTCGCAGATCTTCTGGCGGGCGCGCGGGAAGCTGATGACCTTGCGGCAATCGACATAGACAGGGCTGGCCCAACCCGAGGTCAGGGTATAGGGCTCCTCGGGACGGAAATTGACGGCCTTGATTTCCAGCAGGATACGGGCGGTGGTCAGCGCCGCCTGCTTCTGCTCGGGAGTGCGGGAAGCGGTTTGCATGAGGAGTCACCTATGGCATGGATGGTGTCGCCTTGCCGGCATGGGGCTCTATAGGCACAATCGCGCTTTCCTGCAAGAAGACAAACAAGGAAGTGCCGATGTCCGAGTTGATCCAGGTGTCGAAAGAAGGTCCGGTTGCCACCGTGGTGCTGAACCGGCCCGAGCGCATGAACGCGCTGAACCTGCCCATGTGGCAGGGCCTGGCCGAGGCTTTCGAGGGCTTGGGCAAGGACAAGGACGTGCGCGTGGTCATCCTGCGCGGCGCCGGAACCAAGGCCTTCGCCCCCGGTGCCGACATTGACGAATTCGACACCGTGCGCGCCAACCCAAGCCAAGCCAAGGATTACGACAAGATCCTGCGCCGCGCCCTCGACGCGCTGGTCAACTGCCCGGCGCCGGTGGTGGCGATGATCTACGGCCCTTGCGTCGGCGGCGGCCTGGAGCTGGCCTGTTGCTGCGACCTGCGCATCTCGGCCAAGTCGGGCAGGTTCGGCGTGCCCATCAACAAGATCTCGGTGGTGATGGCCTATCCCGAACTGGCCGCCATCGCCCGCATCGCCGGTCCGGCGGTGGCCTCGGAAATCCTGCTGGAGGCCCGCATCATGGAGGCCGACGAGGCCTATTCCAAGGGCCTGCTGACGCGGGTGGTCGAGGACGACAAGCTGGAGGAAGAGGTGCTGGCCACCGCCAAGCGCATCGCCAATGGCGCGCCGCTGGCCAATCGCTGGCACAAGCGCTTCATCCGCCGCCTTGCCGTCGACCCGACGCCGATCAGCGAGGCTGAATTGGACGAGTGCTATGCCTTTCTCGACACCGCCGATTACCGCGAGGGCGTCGCCGCTTTCCGCGAGAAGCGCCGGCCGGTGTTCAAGGGCGAATAGTCACTCCAGCCGTTCCAGGGTCGCGTCCATGGGCTGGCTGCCATCGACCCGTTCCCAATGGGCCGCGACCCGGCCATCGGCGGTGGGGCGGTAGGACAGCACGCGTTTGGCATTGGCCGAACGCAGGGTGCCGCCGTCCCATTGCGCCGTTACGCGGGTCCAGCCGCCCTTTTCGTCGGCCAGCCCGCTCCAGGCATAAACCAGGGTGGCGCCGTCGGCGCGCGTTTCCTCGACAGTGACCAGCACCTCGCGGCCGTTGGGATAGAAGCCGTACCACTGCCCCGGCAGGCGCGACAACGCCTCCGGGGCGCCGGGTGCCGCACCGGCCACGTGCAGATCGCCCGGCAGGTCGAAGCGCTGGGCCCGCATTTCGGCTGATTGTTCGGGGCAGGAAAACGCGCCGGGACGGGCAGGAGCCTCCAGGAAGGCCTGGATGCAGGCGCCGAACAGGCCGTCGAAGGCGCGGGTGCGTGAGGCTCCATGGCCCACCAGCCCCTCGGGCCGGTCGACGACCGCATACATCCCGGCGCGCGCGGCCAAGGCCTTGGTGGCGCCTTCACCGCGCCCGCCGGGATCGAAATCATCCTTGTCGAAGAAGAATACCATCACCCGCGGTCCGGCCTTCATGTCGGCCAGGAAATTGACCACGTTCAGGTTGTCGCGCCAGTTGGTGCCGCTGATCTTGCCGGTGCTGGTAGCCCAGGTGCCGAAGGCGGCGGGAGCGGTGGCGAGCACGGCGTCGAACACCTCGGGGCGCTCCATGGCGGCGCGGATGCTGATCCAGCCGCCCATGCTCTGGCCGATGGCCGCCACCTGGGCATAGCCCTGGGCCCGCAGGGTTCGTCCGGCGTCGATCAAATGGTTGGTGGAGGTTTCCTCATTATCCTCGGCATAGGGGCGTACCAGCCGCCACACGTCCCAGCCGGCCTTGTGCAGCCGGGACAGATAAGGGGGCAGGCCGAGATAGGGGTCGGCCAGGTGGGTCTTGCCGTGGCTGAAGACGATGACGCCCCTGGCCTGGGCCGGTCCCCGCAAGGGGCCGTATTCCTCCGCCGGCCGCAGGCCCGCCTCCACGGCCATGGCCTGGGCCGCCCAACACAGGTACAGCACGACCGCTCCCAGCGCGGCGTCACTCCAACTCCGCATGGAATTCCCCCCTGGCTATTCCAGCGGGGATTATCTGCGGCATTGGGCGCGGCTTCAACGCCCGTTCAGCGCATGTCGCCTGAGTACCAGTCCGGCTCGTCCATCTTGATGATGTCGCACAGGCGGTCGATCACCGCCAGGCGCAGGGCCGGCGTATCGGGCACGGTGCGTTTCTCGCCCATCGTCCAGCGCTTGGCTTCCAGCAATTCGGCGGTGGAGGCGCGGGTTTCCAGGATCTCGGCCAGCTTCAGGTCATCGAGCCGGCCCATGATCTCTTCGACGGAGCTGCGAGTCAGATTGGTCTCGGACAACATGGCGCACCTCCTGGGCTGGAGAACCGGTGGACAATCATGATAACGCTGCCGCTCTGGGTGCGGGTCCGGGTTGCAAAGACGCCAGCTTTATCGGACCCTCTCGCCCCAGCGGACAGCATGTGGGGACGATTTGTTTCATGCACAACGAGGATAGGGCCCAGGTCTGGGTGTTGGCGGATGATCGTACCGGCAACACCAGCCAATGCGTCGGCGTCGCCGAGGCGCTGGGCTGGCCCTTCGCCGTCAAGGATATCCGCTACGATGCCGCCGGCCGCCTGCCCAACCTGATTCGCGGCGCTTCGTTGCTGGGGGTGATCGAGGAGAGCCGCGCCCAACTCAAGGCGCCGTGGCCCAAGGTGGTGATCGCCGCCGGCCGCCGTACCGCTCCGGTTGCCCGCTGGCTCAAGCGCCAATCGGGGGCCCGGCTGGTGCAGATCATGGACCCCGGCCCCGGCGGGCGGGACGAGTTCGACATCATCTTCATCCCCGCCCACGACGCCTACCGTAAGGGTGAGCCCAATGTGAGCACCATCACTGGCGCCCCCCACCGCGTTACCGCCCAGCGGCTGGCTGAGGCGGGCGAGCTGTGGCGTCCGCGTTTCGAGCACCTGCCGCGCCCGTGGATCGGCCTGGTGGTGGGCGGCACGACCCACCAGCGCGAATTCACCCCCCAATTGGCGCGCGAATTGGGCAAGCGCACGGCGGCGCTGGCGCGCGGCGGCTCGATCCTCGCCACCACCAGCCGGCGCACCAGTGAGGCCGCCGAGGCGGCGCTGCTGCCCGAACTGCCCGAACCGCGCTTCGTCCATTCCTGGCGGGCCGGCGGCGACAATCCGTTCTTCGGCCTGCTGGCCCTGGCCGACGCCCTGGTGGTGACCGGCGAGTCGACCTCCATGCTGTGCGAGTGCTGCTCGACCCCGGCGCCGGTCTACGTTTTTTCGCCCGAGGGCATGGTGGTGCCCAAGCATGCTCGCTTCCAGCAAGACCTTTACCAGCGTGGCCTGGCGCGGCCGCTGGAGCCTGGCACCCTGTTGGAAGCCTGGAGCCACGCGCCGCTCAATGACGCCGGCAACATCGCCACCATCATTCGCGAGCGCTTCGCATGATCCGCCCGCTCGCCCTTGGGCTCACCCTGTTGGCTGCCGGAACCGCCTGGGCCGGTGACCAGAGCCAGCGCCTGGCCCGCGAGCTGCACGGCATCAAAGGCGCCGACGACCGCGTGGCGGTGGAGGCTGGCCAGTATCCGTGGAGCGCCATGGGCCGCCTCAACAACGGCTTAGGGGGACATTGCAGCGGTGTGCTGGTGGGGCCGAAG
>DATJKV010000276.1:0-2123 GCA_035491155.1 Magnetospirillum sp.
CCAATCGCTCGAACAGGTCGATGTGTTCCATGCCAGAAGCCCGCCAACTAAACCCTTCGGCCAGGGATTCTCGCACTTCTTGCACTTTTGTACTAGTGCGCGGCTATGGCCGACGCCAAATCGTTGAGTCATACTTTTCCCGCCGATCGCCGGACCGCCACCCGGCCGAGTGATGGAGGACACCCATGACCACCAAGGTTGCCCTGTTCCTGGCCCATTCCATTGCGCTGGAAGTGGAAGCCGGCGACCGCTACGACGAACTGGCGGACGTGATGGAGGTGCACAACAACCCGGATGTGGCCGGCCTGTTCCGGCAGATGAGCGATTTCTCGCGCAAGCACGCCGCGTCGGTGCAGGACCGCGCCACCGCGTTCGAGCCACTGCCCCGGCTGAAGAGCTGGGAATACCGCTGGAACGCGCCCGAGCCGCCGGAGGTGGGCGACTTTTCCGGCACCCACTACCTGATGACGCCGTACCACGCCTTGCAGTTTGCGCTGGCCAACGAACGGCGCGGCTGGGAGTTTTACAACCGCGCCGCCGCCGACTCGCCCGACGCAGAGGTGCGCCACTTGGCCCGCACATTCGCCGACGAGGAAGCCGAGCACGTGCGCGAGCTGGAGGATTGGGTACGGCGGATGCCCCGCCCCACTTCGGACTGGGCCGACGATCCCGACCCGGCAGCCGTCATCGATTAATTATTGGCATCGGCATCGACCGGCTACTTGCCGCCGTTGCGCAGCTTCACCGCCAGCACGATCCCCGCCAGCGCCAGTGTCGCGGCGTTGGCGAGGACGATCGGCGCTGCGCCCAATATCACGCCATAGACCAGCCACAGAGCCACCCCGGCGCAGAACAGCGCCCACATGGACAGCGAGATGTCGCGGGTCTGCCGCGTCTTCAGGGTCTTCACCACTTGCGGCACGAAGGCTAAGGTGGTGAGCGTCGCGGCGGCCGAGCCCACCGCGTCCGTCGCGTCCCACATGTCCAAGTCTCCCGGAAGCCGGCGAAAGGAAGGTTGGCCCTGCTGTCCTATATCACGGTTTTGTTGCTGTGCCAGCTTGCCGGCGAGGTGGTCGCCCGGCTGGCCCATCTGCCGGTGCCCGGCCCGGTGGTGGGTATGGTGCTGCTGTTCGTCGGCCTGATCGTCAAAGGCGGCGTACCCGAAGGACTGGAGAAGGTGGGCACCACCCTGCTGTCCCACCTGTCGCTGCTGTTCATCCCGGCCGGCGTCGGCATCATGGTGCATCTGAAGCTGATCGCCACCGAATGGCTGCCCATCTCGGTTGCGCTGGTGGTTAGCACCGCGCTGACCCTGGCGGTGACCGGCGTGGTCATGCAATGGCTGGCCCGCCAGCGGAGGAAGCAGCCGTGAACGACGACCTGCAATCCATCTGGATTTACCTCGAGGCCTCGCCGCTGCTGGGCCTTACTGCCACCTTGCTGGCCTACCAGGCGGCCCACTGGCTGTGGCGGAAAGGCCGGATGACCCCGCTGCTCAATCCCGTCCTGGTGTCCATCCTGCTGATCGCCGGGTTCCTGATGCTGACCGGCATCGAGTACCGCACTTACTTCAACGGCGCCCAGTTCGTCCACTTCCTGCTGGGCCCGGCCACGGTGGCGCTGGCCATTCCGTTGTATCGACAGCTGCGCCTGCTGCTGCAATCGGTCACCGCGGTGCTGGTGGGCCTGGTCGCCGGCGTGGTCAGTGCCGCCGCGTCGGCCATGGGCGTCGCCTGGGCACTGGGCGCGTCCGAACTGACCATCCGCTCGCTGGCGCCCAAGTCGGTGACCTCGCCCATCGCCATGGCCATTTCGGAAGGCATCGGCGGCCTGCCCTCGCTCACCGCCGTCCTGGCCATCCTCACCGGCATCACCGGTTCGGTCATCGCGGTGTGGGTGCTGGATGCGGCGCGGGTGAAAAACGAAGCGGCGCGCGGATTGGCCATGGGCACCGCCTCGCACGGCATCGGCACGGCCCGCGCCATCCAGTTGGGCGAGGTCACCGGGGCCTTCTCCGGTCTCGGCATGGGCCTGGCCGCCATCGCCACCACCCTGGTGGTGCCGCTGCTGGTCCGGTTGGTTTACGGCTGAAGCCCTGCCAGACCCTTGATCTTGCCGATGTT
>DATJKV010000277.1:0-10021 GCA_035491155.1 Magnetospirillum sp.
CGTGGTCGGCACTGTCGTCATCCAAAAATGTCTTGAAGACGTAAAGGTAGACGGCGGCGATGCCATTGATGCGCAGCAGCCCGTCCAGTCCCGCCGAGGATAAACCTGCGGTTTCGAGCACCAGCGCCATGGAGCGCAGGAACCGGCGGCCGCCACACAGCACGGCCCAGGGGTCGTCCGTACTCTGGCGCAGGATGATGGACAGCGCCCGACGGTCGCCGGCCATGGCGTCGAAGCGGCGCATGATCACATCGAACAGGCGGTCGCGGACGGATTCTTCCCGGTCGATCCCGTCCGTCATCATGCGGGTGTCCACACGCTGCAAATAGGCGTCCAGGATCGCCGCTTTGGAGGGGAAATTTTCCACCACCTGGGCTAAGGGCACGCCGGCGCGCTCGGCCACGTCGGCCAGGGCCAATCTCCGCCAACCGGTCTCGGCCGCCAGCGCCAGGGCGGCATCGATGATGGGATCGGGACCGTGAGGTTTCTTCGCCATGCCAATCTCCCTGATGCCGCGCGGTTATCCAAAGAATCTAAGGCGCCATGGCGCCGCTGCAACGGTTGGAGCCTTCATGCTGACGGCTCGGCCTCCCTCACCGCACTTCGGCGAGGGACGGGGAAACTCTTAGCGGTTGGGATCAAACAGGGCGACTGTGCGTTCGCCGAGCTTGCTTTTGTGCATACAACCTATGTATGCATGCATTTGCGCGCAATTCACTTATGAGAAGATGGTGAGCATGGGCCGTGATCAGGATCGACTAATTGTTGATGCGGTGCTCGCCGGAATTGCGGATGCGAAACATACCTTTGCGGCTTGGACTAGAAACGTCGGTTATTTCGCCTGGGCGCCCGAATACCTGATCACGGTGTCGGTGGCCAAGGCGGTGTGGGAATGGTGCGCGCCATTGTCGGTGTGGCCGGAATATCGCCTCGTCGATGCCATGCGCGAGGCCGGTGTGGCCGACGCCCGGTTGGACGGCAATCGCCGTGCCGATTTGCTGCTTTACCGCGAGGGGGCGCGGCCCCACGCGGTGGTCGAGGTCAAGCGCAACGTGGAGGGCTGGGGGCGCATCGCCACTGACGTGGAACGCCTGCGCACGATGGTGGCCGGAGCGCGGTCCAGCTTTCAGCTGGCCATCGTCGCTTTCAATTGCACGCTGCTGGGGACGGGCAGCGCCAAGGGAGGCGCGGTGCTGAAGGACCGCCTAAGCCGCATGGCCGAGGCTGCCGACGAGTTGAGTCTGCCCGGCTGGAGTTGCGGCCTGACGGCGCGCGGCGTCAACTGGGACGGCCACGAATACTGGTCGGCGGCGGCGGTGGTGTTGAGGCGTGACGCGGACGCATCCCTGCCAAGCCGGTCCACGCATAGGCCTTGCACGCGGCAGCGGGCGCAAGTACTTTCCCCCACTTGATTGCCAACACCTCTCACGAGGAAAAATAAATGCCCCTCATCGCCGATCGACTGTCCGCCATCAAGCCGTCCCCGACCGTCGCGGTCACCCAGAAAGCCAACGAGCTGAAGGCTGCCGGGCACGACGTCATCGGCCTGGGCGCCGGCGAGCCCGATTTCGACACTCCGGCGAATATCCGCGAGGCTGGCAAGAAGGTGATCGACGCGGGCCAGACCCGCTACGTCGCGCCGGCCGGCACCATCGAGCTGCGCAAGGCCATCGCTGCCAAGTTCAAGCGCGAGAACGGCCTGGACTACACCCCCGACCAGATCACCGTCGGTGTCGGCGGCAAGGGCACCATCTTCAACGCCTTCATGGCCACCATCAATCCCGGCGACGAGGTGATCGTGCCGGCGCCCTATTGGGTGTCGTATCCGGACATCGCCCTGATGTTCGGCGGCGTGCCGGTGTTCGTCGAGTGCAAGGAAGAGCACGGCTTCAAGCTGCAGGCCGCCGACCTGGAAAAGGCCATTACGCCCAAGACCAAGTGGCTGGTGCTGAACTCGCCGTCCAACCCGACCGGCGCCGCCTACACCTGGGACGAACTGAAGGCGCTGACCGACGTGCTGCTGAAGCATCCGCATGTCTGGATCATGTCCGACGACATGTACGAGCACCTGGTCTATGACGGCTTCAAGTTCGCCACCCCGGCCCAGGTCGAGCCCAAGTTGTACGACCGCACGCTGACCATGAACGGCGTGTCCAAGGCCTATGCCATGACCGGCTGGCGCGTCGGCTATGCCGCCGGCCCGCTGCCGATCATCAAGGCCATCAACATGATCCAGTCGCAGTCGGTGACCCACACCGCCTCGATGAGCCAGGCCGCGGCCGTCGAGGCGCTGAATGGTCCGCAGGATTTCATCCCGAAGAATGCCGAGGTGTTCAAGCGCCGCCGCGACCTGATCGTCGGCCTGCTGAACCAGTGCCCCGGCATCACCTGCCGCACCCCCGAAGGCGCCTTCTACGTCTATCCGTCCTGCGCGGGCGTGATCGGCAAGACCACTTCCAAGGGCAAGGTGATCAACGACGACACCGACTTCGTCACCGCCCTGCTGGAAGAGGAAGGCGTGGCCGTGGTCCAGGGTGCGGCGTTCGGCCTATCGCCGTACTTCCGCATCTCCTACGCCACCTCGGACGCCGCGCTGACCAAGGCCGCCGAGCGCATCAAGCGCTTCTGCGAAGGCCTGAAGTAGTCCGGTTTCCTGCCGGTAAACGGAAAGGGCGCCCCTGGGGGGCGCCCTTTTTTCGTTGAGAGCTTACGCCGCCCTGATCCCAGTCAGGAAGGCGTCGACGCTGTTCCGCATGGTCTCCGACTGGCGGGCCAGTTCGGCCGAGGCGGACAGCACCTGGGCGGCAGCGGCGCCGGTTTCGTGCGAGGCCCGGTTGACCCCCGCGATGTTGCCGGAGACCTCGCGGGTGCCGTCGGATACCAGCGCGATATTGCGCACGATCTCGCTGCTGGCGGCGCTCTGCTCTTCGATGGCGGCGGCGACCGCAGTGGCCGTCTCGTTGATGTTGTGGATGGCCTGGGCGACGCCGCGGATGGCCGCCACGGTCTCGGCGGTGGCGCCCTGGACCTCGGCGATGTGGCGGGCGATCTGCTCGGTGGCGTGGGCGGTTTGGTTGGCCAGGTTCTTCACCTCGGCCGCAACCACCGCAAAGCCACGGCCGGCCTCGCCCGCACGGGCGGCTTCGATGGTGGCGTTCAGCGCCAGCAGGTTGGTCTGGGCGGCGATATCGGTGATCAGCACGACGATCTCGCCGATGTCGCGGGCGGCGCGATCCAGGCCTTCCACCTGGCGGTTCACGATATCGGCCTCGCGGCTGGCCTCCTCGGTCATGCGGGTCGAGCGCGTTACCTGACGGCCGATTTCCTCGATGGAGGCGTTCATCTCGTCGCTGGCGGCGGCCACCGTCTGCACATTGCAGGAGGTCTGCTGCGCGGCTGCGGCGACGGCAGTGGCTTGGCGCGACGTTTCCTCGGCGATTCCCGACATGGCGGTGGCGGTGCCCTCCAGCTCGGCGGCTGCCTCGGCCACCTGGCCGAGCGCTCCGGCGCTTTCCGACGCGAAGCGGGCGATCAGTTGTTCGATCATGCGGGCGCGGGTCTCGCGGGCGGCGATAGCGGCACGCTCGCGCTCTGCCATGGCGCGCTGGTCCAAGGCGGTTTCACGGAACACTGTCAACGCCCGGGTCAGCTGGCCGATTTCGTTGCCGCTCCGGCCTTCGGGAACAGCGATGTCAAGATTGCCGGCCGCCAACTCCTTGATGTTGGCGGTGACCTGGCCCAGCGGGCGGACGATGCCACGCACGGTCACCAGGACAATGGCCACGGTGGCCACCAGCAGTACGGCGATGATGCCGGCCACCACGGCGCTACGGGTTACCGAGGCGGATTCGTTGGTCTGGGCCACGGCCAGCACGTCCGCCACCGACAACAGCTCCAGTTCCTTCATGCGATTGATGCGCTCGGACGCGGCCGCGAACCAGGTTTCGCCGGTGACGCCTTGTGTGCTGCTGACGAACGGGCTGTCGGCGGCGATGGTGCGCAGACGCTCGACCTCCTGCATGATCGGGCTGCTCTGGCTTTCCTCGATGGCGCGCACCAGGGTGTCGGCGCCGTTGGCCTGGACCTGCAGCAGGAAGGCGTCCTGCTGGCCCTTCAGCTCCAGGAAGCGGCGCATCACCCGGGGGGTGAACTTGCCGGCCGAGAAGCCGTTGCTGCCCATGGCGCGCTCGATCCCGGCACGCTCCTTGGCCTGGAGCAAGGCGTTATAGCTTGTGATGCTGGCCGCCAGCCGGCCGGAATCGCTGAGCTCGGTCATCTGCGACACCAGGTCGAGCAGCCGAGTGATGGCGGTGCCGTAGGCGGAGGCCATGGGCTCGACGGCGACGCCATGCCTGTCCACCTCGGAGCGCATGACCACGATCCCGGCCAGGGCCTCCCGCGCCGCCGCGATGCGGCCGGTAAACTTGGCTCCGTATTCGGCTACCGGGAACGAGGCGATGGTCTGTTCCAACTCGGCGCGGCGATAGTCAGTGGCGCTGCGCTGCTGCGCCAGCCGCGAGACGAAGGGTTCGGCCCCGCCCGACCCCAGATAGCCCGAGGAGGTGCCCCGTTCCGCCTGCAACTCGTGCACCAGCGCGCTGACCACCGGGGCCAGGCGGGTAAGCCGCACCAGAGAGGCCATGGTGGCGGTGTCGCGGAAGGATGCGGTCAGCAGCATGGCCGACAGCACGATCATGCCGGCTACCGGCAGCAGGCACGCGAAGGCGATGCGCGTGGCCAAACTGGCGTTTCTTATCCGTTCAAGCATGGGACACTCCCCGAAAGCATTCGCGTTCGGATGTGGGGTGCCTCGAACGATCCCAGAATCCCCATTCGGTCTGGTCGCGGCAGGCGGAACGGCCGCTCATCCGGCCTCCACCTGTCCAGCTATCGGATGATCTTGCTTCCGCCGATGGACTATAGGGTGCGCGCCATCTCGCTGATGCCGCGCCAGATGATCTCGACGCCCACCGACAGCAGCAATAGGGCGAACAGGCGCATCAGCGCGTCGGTGACCGCCCGCCCCAGCAGGCCTTCCATGCGGTCGGCGAAGCGGAAGCACAGGTAGATGACGGCACTGATGGCCATGGCCGCCAGCAGCGCGCCGACAGTGGCCAGCGAGGGGCCGGTCTGGGCGAAGGGCTGGCTGGTGCCCAGCGCGATGGTCACGGCAATGGTGCCCGGCCCGGTGGTCAGCGGCATGGTCAGGGGATAGAAGGCGGCGCTGCGCAACGTTTCGGGTGTCGCCGCCAGGACGATGTCGCCCTCGGTCGCTCCCGGCTTGGCGTTCAGCAGCCGCCATCCGGCCACGGCCACCACCAGTCCGCCGCCCACGCGCAGTGCCGGGATCGAGACGCCGAACAGGCCCAGTACGTGCGAGCCCACGAACATGGATCCCACCACGATGATGAACGCGTATGCCGCCACCCGTGCCGCCAGTTCCGCGCGCTGGGCGTGGGTGGCGCTGCGGGTATGGGCCAGGAATATGAAGGCGCTGCCCGGGGGGTTGACGATGGGAAACAGCGAACCGAATACCAGCAGGAAGCTGGCCAGGATGATGGACATGGAGTGCCGTGCCGCGGTGACGAAAGCGTTCGACCATAGCCTTCCGCTTGACCGCCATCAACGATGCAGCCCCGCCGGCACGACAGGCTAGGGGTGGAGGTGCCCCATGAACGAGAAACAACTGGGCCTGGTGATCATCACCCCCATGATCATCGCCACCGGGGTGGCGCTGTGGCGCCAGCATGCCCTGCCGGGCAAGGCGCTGGTACTCATCGCGGTGTCGAGCACAGCAATAGCCACGTTCCTGTTCCTGAATTTTTAGGGGCGGCGCGGCGCTCTTTGGTGGGGGGGCGCGGACTTCCGACCGGTCGATGCTGCATCTCCGGCGCGGCCCTTGGCGTTCGTCGCTGAAAGGTCGCGTTGCCGCGGCCTCCCGACATGCAGGGAGAATGCCATGAAGCCGATGATACCGCTCGCCATGCTGCTGGCCCTGGCCGCCTGTCCGGTGGTGGCCCGGGATTACAATTCACCGTCCCAGCCGCAGACCACCGAACCGCCCGCCGGCAGCTACAAGGGCTACGATGAATCCCGCGATCTGCCGTTGTCGCAACAGACGGCGGAAGTGCCCAGCTATCCCCGCGGAGCGCACCCGCACCCCGGCACCTTGGAGAGGCTCAACAGCAATTCGGGCTATGGCCCCGAGGTGGAATTCGAGGCCGAACGCCGTCAGGCCGAACGCAATAAAATCCACTGAATTAGGCAAAGCGGGTCCGGGCCTAACGGCCTTGGACCTATCCGTGGGTCCTGCGCTTGGCAGAGGATGGGGGTGTGGTGGGCCCGGCAGGACTCGAACCTGCAACCAGACCGTTATGAGCGGCCGGCTCTAACCATTGAGCTACAGGCCCCACCTGGAAACGAAAAAGCCCCCGCCCGCCAAGTTTCCTCGGGCGGGTGGGGGCTTTTGATAGCGCAATCTTCCCTAGGTGTCGAGGAAGCTGCGCAGCTTGCGCGACCGCGACGGGTGCTTCAGCTTGCGCAGGGCCTTGGCCTCGATCTGGCGGATGCGTTCGCGGGTGACGCTGAACTGCTGGCCGACTTCCTCAAGGGTGTGGTCGGTGTTCATGCCGATGCCGAAGCGCATGCGCAGCACGCGTTCCTCGCGGGGGGTCAGGCTGGCCAGCACGCGGGTGGTGGTCTCGCGCAGGTTGGCCTGGATGGCGGCATCGAGCGGCAGCACCGCGTTCTTGTCCTCGATGAAGTCGCCGAGATGGGAATCCTCTTCGTCGCCGATGGGGGTTTCCAGCGAGATGGGTTCCTTGGCGATCTTGAGGACCTTGCGCACCTTCTCCAGCGGCATGGACAGCTTTTCCGCCAGCTCCTCCGGGGTCGGCTCGCGGCCGATCTCGTGCAGCATCTGGCGCGAGGTGCGGACCAGCTTGTTGATGGTCTCGATCATGTGCACCGGGATACGGATGGTGCGCGCCTGGTCGGCGATCGAGCGGGTGATCGCCTGGCGGATCCACCAGGTGGCGTAGGTCGAGAACTTGTAACCGCGGCGGTACTCGAACTTGTCCACCGCCTTCATCAGGCCGATATTGCCTTCCTGGATCAGGTCGAGGAACTGCAGGCCGCGGTTGGTGTACTTCTTGGCGATGGAAATCACCAGGCGCAGGTTGGCCTCGATCATTTCCTTCTTGGCCTTGCTGGCCTCGCGCTCGCCCCTCTGCACGGTCTGGGTGATGCGGCGGAACTCGCTGATGGGCAGGCCGGCCTCGACCGAGACTTCGGTGATCTTGCCGCGGATGTCGCCGATCTCGCGGCTGTGCTTCTCGGCGAAATCCTTCCACTGCTTGGACTTGACGCCGACCACCTCAAGCCACTTGGGGTCCAGTTCGCTGCCGAAATAGCTGTCCAGGAAGTCCTGGCGCTTGACGCGGGTGGACTCGGCCAGGCGCAGCAGGCGGCCTTCCATCATCATCAGGCGCTTGTTGAGCCCGTTCATCTGCTCGACAAGCTGCTCGATGCGGGCGTTGTTGAGATGCACGCCTTCCATCAGGCTGATCATCTCTTCCTTCAGCTTGGCGTACTTCTTCTCGGCCGCCGGAGTGACGGTCTCGCCCTTGGACAGGACGGCGAGGCGTTCCTTCTGGGCCTTCTCCAGCTTCAGGTGGGTGGCGGCGATGGCCTCGAAGGTCTCCAGCACCAGCGGCATCAGCGCGGCTTCCATGGCGGCCAGCGAGATGCCGGCGTCCTCGCCTTCACCCTCGGCCTCGCCTTCCTCGCCTTCGCCTTCCGGCATCTCGCGCTCTTCGCGCTCTTCGCCCTCTTCGCCCTCGCCTTCCTGGCCTTCCTTATCCTCGCCACCCTCGGCGGCCATGCCCTCTTCGTCGGGCTCGCGCTCCAGCTCCTCTTCCGACAGCTCGGCGCCGTAGGTGGCGTCCAGGTCGATGATGTCGCGCAGCAGCATCTTGCCGTTCTGCAGGGCGTCGTGCCAATCCACGAGGGCGCGGATGGTCAGCGGGCTCTCGCAGATGCCGCCGATCATCATCTCACGACCGGCTTCGATGCGCTTGGCGATGGCGATTTCGCCTTCGCGCGACAGCAGTTCGACCGAGCCCATCTCGCGCAGGTACATGCGCACGGGGTCGTCGGTGCGGCCGAGGTCCTCCTCGTCCACATTGCCGCCGGCATAGCCTTCGGAATCCTCCTCGCCCTCGGCTTCGGCCGGGGCGGTTTCCTCGCCTTCCTCGCTTTCCACCACGTTGATGCCGAGCTCGCTCAGCATGGCCATGGTGTCTTCGATCTGCTCGGACGACACTTCGTCGGGAGGCAGCGCCGCGTTCAGCTCGTCATAGGTGACGTAGCCGCGCTCCTTGCCGCGCGCCACCATCTTCTTGACGGCAACGCCAAGGGTATCAAGCAGCGGGCCGTCCAGATTCTCGTCCTGGCTCTCGTTGACTTCCGCTGTGTTCTGGGATTTGGTCGCCATTAAACCACCGCTCCTAGGATCCTGCCGGGCCGGCGCCGCTTCCCCCCTTGGAACGCGTTCCGGCCACCCTTGACACTGAAAATAGCAAAATGGACGAGCCCTGTTCAGGCGTCCCGTCCATCTTCCTCGTTCACCCCTTTCCCGCGGCTGCTTAACAGGGCCGCAAGGTAATTGAAATTCGCCTCCGAAGGCTCCCGCGCGAAATTCTCGACGGCGTGTCCGACGTCGGCCTGCAGCTCTTTACGCGTATATAGAGTGAAGATGTGTTCCCAAAGCGACCTGGCCTCATGGACAGCGTCGGGCCGGGCGATCCTGTATGCATTCGCGTCCAGCAGGGAGTCCAACACTCGGGAGTACCCGTCCGACCTCAGATGGCCCTGCAACGACGCCGAGTCAAGGTCGCGGGCAATATCGAGGTGCTTTAGAACCCCCCGTCTGAGGTTGTCAAGCTCGGAATCGGTAAAAGTCATTTCTCCGAGGCGTTCGGCCACTACCTCGACCATGGGGGGATGGACCAGCAAAATGGTCAAAAGCAGCCGTTCCTGCCGCGCTTGCGGCGATTGCGGCGGCAGCGGACGGCCCGCACCGGGCAGGCGGCCATCGGCGCTGCGCAAAGGGGGATCGCCCGGGCGGCGCTTGGCCTCGAAGCGCTTGCCGCCACCGGCGGGCGAGGGCTGCCAGGCCGGCCGGGGGGGGCGGAAGGCGCTTTTCATCCGCTCACGGAAGGCGGAGAGGTACTGCCAGCGCACCGTCTCGTCGGCGATGCCGAACGCCTTCTCCTTCAAGTCCTGCTCCAGCGCGGCGCGGCGCTCGGGCGTATCCAGCGGCCGGGTTTCGGTGGAAAGCTTCCACACCACCTCGAACAACGGCTCGGCGGCATCCAGCACCGCCTGCATGGCGGCGGCACCCTTGGCCTTAATCAGCGAGTCGGGGTCCTCGGGGTGTGGCAGCACGGCGAAACGCAGGGACTTGCCGGGCTTGAGGATGGGCAGGCCGCGTTCGGCGGCGCGGGCCATGGCGCGCTGGCCGGCCCCGTCGCCGTCGAAGCACAGGATGGGTTCGTCGGCCAGGCGCCACATCTCCTCGATCTGCGCCTCGGTCAGTGCCGTGCCCAGGGGCGCCACCGCGAAGGTGAACCCCGCCTGGTGCAGGGCGATGACGTCCATATAGCCTTCCACCGCCAGCGCCACGCCCTTCTCGCGCGCCGTCTCGCGGGCGTGCGCCAGGCCGTAGAGCATGCTGCCCTTGTGGAACAGCGGGGTGTCGGGGGAATTCAGGTATTTGGGCTGGCCGTCGCCCAGGGTGCGGGCGCCGAATGCCACCACCCGGCCGCGCCGGTCGGTGACCGGGAAGGTGACGCGGCCGCGGAAGAAGTCGAAGCTGGCGCCACCGCTCTCAGGCTTCTTCAGTAGGCCCGCCTCGATAAGCAGGCTTTCCGGGCAGGCCTCGCTCATGACCGCCTTCTTCAGCGCCTCGCGGCTGTCGGGCGCCCAGCCTAGACGGAAGCGGGCGATGGTCTCCTCCGAC
>DATJKV010000278.1:0-5965 GCA_035491155.1 Magnetospirillum sp.
CGCGAGCTCAAGGTCGCGCTGGAAAAGAACAATCGCTACAAGGTGTTCCTTACCCGCGATCGCGACATCTTCATCCGGCTGCGCGACCGTGTCGCCATCGCGCGCCAGTACAACGCCGACCTGTTCATTTCGCTGCACGCCGATTCGGTGGCCAATCCGCAGCTGAAAGGCCTGTCGGTCTACACCCTGTCGCAAAACGCCTCGGATGCCGAGGCGCAGGCGCTGGCCGACAAGGAAAACAAGGCCGATCTCATCGCCGGCATCGATTTGACCCACGAATCCGCCGATGTGGCCAACATCTTGATCGATCTGGCCCAGCGCGAGACCATGAACCGCTCGGCCGGCTTTGCCGGCGGCGTGGTCGAGGAGGTCGGCCGCGAGAACAGCCTGTTGGAGAACACGCACCGCTTCGCCGGCTTCGCGGTTCTAAAGGCGCCCGACGTGCCGGCGGTGCTGATCGAGATGGGCTATCTGTCCAATGATGCGGAGGAGCGCAACCTGCGCCAGCCCGAATATCGCACCAAGCTGGCCAAGGGTATCGCCCGCGCCGTGGATCATTTCTTCGTGCAAGGCCAGAAGGCGCGACGGCCGTAGGCAGGCAAGGCACGAAAAAGACGCAGCCATCTCTATGGCAGCCATTCGGCACATTTTCTTAGGGAACCCTGTGCCTTTGTGGTGAAAACCTTCGGTAAGCGGCGGCCAAGCATTTCCTTCGCCCGCTTGACGCACACCGCCCAACGGGGGTACCACCGCCCGACCGGCCATCAGCCGAAATTGGACCCATGCTCCGCACACTCGCCATTCTCCTCAGCACCCTCTTCCTGCTGGCGGTTTCCGCGGCGGGCGGGGCGCTTTATCTGTTCTGGCATTTCGGCCGCGGCCTGCCCGACTATCACCAGCTGGCCCATTACGAGCCGCCGATTACCACCCGTGTCTATGGCGGCGACGGCCGCCTGGTGGCGGAATACGCGGTGGAGAAGCGCGCCTTCGTGCCGCTGAACGTGATCCCGCAGCGGGTCAAGGACGCCTTCCTGTCGGCCGAGGACAAGAACTTCTACGAGCATGCTGGCGTCGATCCGTGGGGCATCGCGCGGGCCATCATCATCAACCTGCGCAACAAGAGCGCGGGTGGCGACCGCCGGCCGGTGGGTGCGTCCACCATCACCCAGCAGGTGGCGAAGAATTTCCTGCTGACCAACGAGGTCTCCGTCGAACGCAAGGTCAAGGAAGCCATCCTGGCCTTCCGCATCGAGCGGGCGTTCACCAAGGACCACATCCTTGAGCTGTACCTCAACGAAATCTATCTGGGCATGGGCAATTACGGCGTGGCCGCCTCCGCGCTGAACTATTTCAACAAGTCGCTGGACGAGCTGACGGTGGCCGAGGCCGCCTATCTGGGCGCGCTGCCCAAGGCTCCCAACAACTACCATCCCATCCGCCATTACCAGGCGGCCAAGGATCGCCGCGACTGGGTGATCGGCCGCATGTACGAAGACGGCAAGATCACCCGTGAGGAATACCAGCAAGCCATTGCCGAACCGCTGACCGTCAGGAAGCGCGACGAAAACCAGATGATCGTCGGCGCCGATTATTTCGCCGAGGATATCCGCCGCGATCTGGTCAGCCGCTATGGCGAGGAAGCCCTCTACAAGGGCGGCCTGGTGGTGCGCTCCACCGTGGACGCCGATTTGCAGGCCCATGCCTCGAAGGTGCTGCGCGACGGCCTGATGGGTTACGACCGTCGCCACGGCTTCCGCGGGCCCGTCACCCACATCCAGGTGGGGCAGGGGTGGCAGGACCGCCTGAAGGTGGTGCCCTATCCGGCCGGCGCCGAGCCGTGGGAGCTGGCGGTGGTGCTGTCGGTCTCCGAGCAGGCCGCCGCCATCGGCCTGAACGGCAACCGCACCGGGGTTATCCACTGGAGCGAGCTGAAATGGGCGCGGCCGTGGCTGAAGGACCAGCACGTGGGCCCCATGCCGCGCAAGCCCGCCGAGGTGGTCAATCCCGGCGACGTGGTGCTGGTGCAGGAAGTGACCAAGGGTGACGACGGCAAGCCGGTGCCGGCCGGCTCGTACGCGCTGCGCCAGATTCCCAAGGTGGAAGGCGCCCTGGTGGCCATGGACCCGCACACCGGCCGCGTGCTCGCCATGGTGGGCGGCTGGTCCTATTCCAAGAGCCAGTTCAACCGCGCCACCCAGGCGCTGCGCCAGCCCGGCTCGTCGTTCAAGCCGTTCGTCTATCTGACCGCGCTGGAGCACGGCTACACCCCGTCCTCGCTGGTGCTCGACGCCCCCGTCGCCCTGCCGCAGGGCCCCGGCCTGCCGTTGTGGCGGCCGAAGAATTACGGCAACGACTTCCTGGGCCCGACCACGCTGCGCGTCGGCGTCGAGAAGTCGCGCAACCTGATGACCGTGCGCCTGGCCCAGGCCGTGGGCATGGAGCAGGTGTCCGACGTCTCGCAGAAGTTCGGCATCTACGACAACCTGCCGCGTCAGCTCGCCATGTCGCTGGGCGCCGGCGAGACCACGGTGCTGCGCCTGGCCGCCGCCTACGCCATGGTGGTCAACGGCGGCAAGAAGGTGACGCCCACCCTGGTGGACCGTATCCAGGACCGTCAGGGCCGCACCATCTTCGTGCATGACAAGCGCTTCTGCGACGGCTGCTGGCCGGTGCAGTTCGCCGATCAGGACATGCCGCGCCTGCCCGATATCCGCGAGCAACTGGTGGACCCGGTGTCGGCCTACCAGATCGTCTCGATTCTCGAAGGCGTGGTCCAGCGCGGCACCGGCCGCTCGGTGTCCGCCGTGGGCAAGCCGCTGGCGGGCAAGACCGGCACCTCCAACGACAGCCATGACGTCTGGTTCTCGGGCTTCGCTCCCGACTTGGTCGCCACCGTGTTCGTCGGCTTCGACGACCCCATCAGCCTGGGCGACCATGAAACCGGCGGCAGCATCGCCGCGCCGATCTTCCGCGACTTCATGACCTATGCCCTGAAGGACCAGCCGCCGACTCCGTTCCGCGTGCCGCCGGGTGTGCGCCTGGTGCGTGTCAATGCCGGCACCGGCAAGCCGGCCATGCCGGGCGACCCCAAGGCCATCCTGGAAGCCTTCAAGTCCACCGACCGCATGCCGGACGAGGAGGAGCAGGTGCTGGACGGCGGCGACAGCGAGGGCTTCTCGTTCGCGCCGTTGTCCGAGGACGCCGCCGGTTCGGCCGGGGCTGCCGCCCACGGCTTCGTCGCCCCCGCCGACGGTTCGGCTCCGCCCGCGCCCGCCGCCCCGGTGACGGCGCCCATGCCGGGCGGGTTGTATTAACGCATCTTAGGGGAGGTTGCGATTTTCGCGATCCTCCCCTAAAACACCCGTTCGCTCCGTATTTGGAAAGGAAAAGCCGTGCGCGCCGAGATCGAAGCGCTGGCCCAGGATATCCGCAACTCCGTGGCCCTGCTGAAGCGTCACCTGAACTGGGACGAGGCGCTGATGCGCCTGGACGAGCTGAATGCGGCCTCCGAGGACCCCAATCTGTGGAACGACGCCGAGAAGGCGCAGACGCTGATGCGCGAGCGCACCAACCTGGACACCCAGGTGCAGGGCTGCCGGGCGCTGGAGCGTGAACTGGCCGAGGCCATCGAGCTGATCGAACTGGCCGAGCTGGAAGGCGATGCCGACGTGGCCGCCGGCGCCGAGGCCGACCTGCGCGCGCTCAAGGACAAGGCCGGCAAGCTGGAGCTGGAGACGCTGCTCTCCGGCGAGGCTGACTCCAACGATTGCTATGTGGAAATCAACGCCGGCGCCGGTGGCACCGAGGCCCAGGATTGGGCCGAGATGCTCCAGCGCATGTATTTCCGCTGGGCCGAGCAGCACGGCTACAAGGTCGAGCTGGTGGAAGAGACCGCCGGCGAAGCCGCCGGCATCAAGTCGGTGACCATGAAGGTCCTCGGCCACAACGCCTATGGCTGGCTGAAGACCGAAGCCGGTGTGCACCGCCTGGTGCGCATCTCGCCGTTCGATTCCAACGCGCGCCGCCAGACCAGCTTCGCCTCGGTGTGGGTCTTTCCCCAGGTGGACGACACCATCGACATCCAGATCAACGAAGGCGATTGCCGCATCGACACCTACCGCGCCTCGGGTGCCGGCGGCCAGCACATCAACAAGACCGATTCGGCGGTGCGTATCACCCACATCCCCACCAACATCGTGGTGGCCTGCCAGACCGAGCGCTCGCAGCACCAGAACCGCGCCCGCGCGTGGGAGATGCTGCGCGCCCGCATGTACGAGGCCGAGCTGCAGAAGCGCGAGGCGGCCGCCCAGGCGCTGGAGGACACCAAGACCGACATCGGCTGGGGCCACCAGATCCGCTCGTACGTGCTGCAGCCCTACCAGATGGTCAAGGACCTGCGCACCAACGTGGAGACCTCGGACAGCCAGGGCGTGCTGGACGGCGACCTGGACCAGTTCATGGCGGCGTCCCTGGCCAGCCGCATCAAGGGCGCCGAAGCGGACGCGTGATTTTGGCCTGCGGCCGTAGGTTTAGGATTACAGAAGCGTCATTTGCATTTCCGGTGGCGGGGCCTATATGGGTCCCGCCATTGTCTTTCGTGGAACAGGATTTCCCATGCGGCACAAGATTCTCGCCATCGCCTTGACCCTTCTGGTCGCCCTGTCCATGGGCGCCGACGCCTGGGCCAAGGCGGGCAAGGGCTCTTCGCTTGGTTCGCGCGGCTCGCGCACCTATGACCGGCCCATCGAGCGGAGCATCACCCCGCCGCCGGCCACGAGCGCGCCGCAGCGGCCCGGCGTCGAGCAGGCGCCGCTCAGCCAGCCCCAGCAGCCCATGTACAATCCCGGCGCCGTGCGCCAGCCCACGCCCATGGCGCCGCAGCCCCAGGCCCAGCCCGGCTTCTTCCAGCGCAACCCCATGATGGCGGGCATGCTGGGCGGCCTGGTGGGCGCCGGCATCGGCTCGATGCTGTTCGGCCACTCGCCGGCCCTGGCCGCCGCCTCGTCGGCGGCGCCGGGCGCCAGCTTCCTGGGCCTGGTGCTGCAACTGGCGCTGATCGGCGGCTTGGCCTGGCTGGCCTTCCGTTTCTTCCGCCGCCGCAGCCAGCCCCAGGCTGATTCCTATCGGGCCGAGCCGCAGCGCTACGACGAGCCGGTGACCACCTACCACCGCACCATCGAATCGGTGCCGGCGGCCGGCGGTTTCGACCGTCCGCAGCTGCGCCGGGTCGAAAAGGAGTTTGAGCTGTCGCCGGCCGACCAGGAGGCCTTCACCCAGGTCATCCTGGGTGTGCAGAAGGCGTGGTCCGAAGGCAACCCCGTGGCCCTGCGCCAGTTCGCCACCCCGGAAGTGGTCGGCTGGATGGGCGAGGATTTGTCGCGCGACCAATCCAAGGGCGTCCGCAATGTGGTCGAGGACGTGCAACTGCTGAAGGGCGACGTCACGGAAAGCTGGCGCGACGCCCAGTTGGAGTACGCCACCGCCGTCATTTCCTTCTCGGCCAAGGACTACATGGTGCGGCTGGACAACGGGCAGGTGGTCGAGGGCGATTCACAGCACCCGGTGGAGACCACCGAGGCGTGGACGTTTGCCCGCAGCCCCGGCGGCCGATGGCTGCTGTCGGCCATCGAGCAGGTGTAATGAAAAAACCCCCGCGAAAGCGGGGGTTTCTTTTTCAGCCCATGGAATCGGCCAGTGCTCGGGCCAGGTCATAGACCCGGCGGCGGACCCGCGGGTCGCTGATGCTGTAATAGGCCTGCATCAGCTCGATCGTGTCGCGCTTCAAGCTGGGCTCGACGGTGGGGCCCACGGGGATGCCGCCGAACGAGACCGGGACGGGGCCTGCCACCTGCAGGTCCTGGAAGAAATATTCCACCGGCACGTCCAGCACGTTGGCCAGATCGAATAGGCGCGAGGCTCCGACGCGATTGGCGCCCTTCTCGTATTTCTGCACCTGCTGGAAGGT
>DATJKV010000279.1:0-7254 GCA_035491155.1 Magnetospirillum sp.
GGTCTCGGCGTACCAGGCACGGGTGCGCTCGTCGGTGGCGCGCACGAAGGCCTCGGGATCGGCCGGATCAACGAAGCGGGCCTCGATGCCCAGCTGCTTGAAGGTGTTGGCGAACAGGTTCCAGGTGCCGCCGTACAAATCGGTCGAGGTGACGAAGTTGTCACCGGCCTGGGCCACGTTCAGAATGGCGAAAGTGCTGGCGGCCTGACCCGACGACAGGGCCAGCGCGGCGACGCCGCCTTCCAGCGCGGCCAGGCGCTGTTCCAGCACGTCGGTGGTGGGGTTCATCAGGCGGGTGTAGATGTTGCCCAGTTCCTTCAGCGCGAACAGGTTGCCGGCGTGCTCGGTGTCGCGGAACTGGTACGAGGTGGTCTGGTAGATCGGCACCGCGACCGAAGTGGTGGCCGGGTCGCTGCGATAACCGGCGTGGAGAACCAGGGTTTCGGGATGAACACTCTTGACGGTCATGCTTTGGTCTCCTGTCGTGGGTACGCGGCGGAAAATTTAAGGCCCAAGCCTTATGACGGTGCGAGTTTTCAGGCAAATTGAAAAATTCCACACAGAAATTGCGTCGTCAATTATAAAAACTACAAAATCTATAGATAATAAGGTGCTCCTATGGAAACGGAATTCTACCGCCACGGCGGCCTGGGCGTGGTCCGCCTGAACCGCCCCGAAGTCCTCAATGCCTTGGGGCCGGCTCAGTTTCCGGCGATCCTTGCGCAACTCAAGGCGTGGATGGCGGACGACGGCGTCGGCGCGGTCCTGCTGCAAGCGGCCGGCGAGCGCGCCTTCTGCGCCGGCGGCGACATCAAGGCGGTGTGGGAGGCGCACCGGCGTGGGGAAGGCGAGTTCAGCAGGGCCTTGTTCCGCCGCGAATACACTTTGGACCGCTTCATTCATCGGCTGCCCAAGCCCATCGTTTCGTTCATTGACGGCCTCGTCATGGGCGGTGGCGCCGGACTGTCGCTTAACGGGCGTTTCCAGGTGGCCACCGAGCGCACCGTTTTCGCCATGCCCGAAGCGGCCATCGGCTTCTTCCCTGATGTGGGCGCCACCCACTTCCTCTCCCGTGCCCCCGGGCGCCTGGGGCTTTACCTGGGACTCACGGGTGTCCGCCTGAGTGGCGCCGATTTGGTGTGGGCCGGACTCGCCAGCCATCATGCCCGCTCGGGCGATTTACCGTCATTGAAGGCCGAGCTTGCTCGCGCGGCTGGTGCTGCCGATCCGCAGGCTGCCATCGCTGCGGCGCTGGATAATGCCCACGTCCCCCCGGGCGACAGCCGGCTGGCCCGGGACCAGGCGGCCATCGAAGCCTGTATGGCAGCCGAGGACGTGGCAACGGTAATCGCCCGAGTAGCGGAGAGCGAAGGCGCATGGGCAAAGGTGGCCCGCGAGCGTCTTGCCGGCGCATCACCGACCAGCCTGGCGGTGATCTTTCGTCAACTGACCGAGGGCAGGGGACTGGAGTTCGAGGCCGCCATCATGCGCGAATATCGCATGGCTTGCGCCTTCCTGGCCGGGCACGAATTTTACGAGGGCATCCGCGCGGCCGTGGTGGACAAGGACTGGCGTGCGCGCTGGTCTCCGGCTAATTTGGCTGATGTTACCGAGGCCTTGGTCGAGCGACATTTCGCCCCGCTCGGCCGGGAACTCAGTTTCGACGAGGAGCACTGATGGCCCGCGAGGTTTTCTTCGAGTTCCACCGCATCGGCAATTTCGTGAAGGTCAGCGCCATTGATGCCGAGACCGGCCTGGAGGTGTCCATCGTCGGTGATGCTGCGGCGAGTGAGGCCATGCTCAAGCGGACCGCGCTGAAGAAGCTGGAATACGTCCTGGCCAAGCAGGCCGGTACACCAGGCTGAAGCGTTGAAATGAAAAAGGCCGCCTTAATAGGCGGCCTTTTACTTGCATCAAGAAAGATCAGCGCGACTTGCGGCGTCCCGGCTTTTCCTCAGCCTCGCCGGCCTTGCGGCCGAGCCCGATCTTCTTGGCGAAGTCCGAGCGTTGCGCCGCGTAGTTGGGCGCCACCATGGGATAATCCGGCGGCAGGCCCCACTTGGCCCGGTACTCGTCCGGGGTCATGTTGTAGGTGGTGCGCAGATGCCGCTTCAGCATCTTCAGCTTCTTGCCGTCCTCGAGGCAGACGATGTAGTCGGGGGTGACCGACTTCTTTACCGGAACGGCGGGCTTGGGCGCTTCAGCCTTGGCTTCCGGCGCGCCGCCTTCCAACGACGACAGCGAAGCATAGACCGTGTGGATGACCTCCGGGATTTGCCCGGCGGGCAGGGGGTTCTTGCTTACATACGCGGCAACCACGTCAACGGCCATGCGCAGGAGCTCGTCGCGATTGGTCTTGTCGGCGGTCATGTCAGTCATTTGGGTATCCGCAGAGGTTCTTGCCTGGGCTGTATCCATGATGCACGGCTTATTTTTGCTGTCAATTCATATCTGCGTATCCTGAGTAATGATTTCTTTGTAAGTCTGCCATTTTCAATAAAATCTCCCATAAGGGAGAGGGCTATACCCCAATGGTCTGTGTTAACCACGGGCATTCACTTACGCGGGCGGAATGGTCGTGGCCGTCACGGCCTACGTTGTTCACCGGATAATGTGGCGCTGCACCGATGGCCCATGAGATGGTGGCGCATTGGCAAAACGCGCCGAGATATGGTATCTAGGCGGTCCTATCTCAAAGGATTGCCCAGGATCATTTCGGCATGACCAAGGAAACCATCGCGTTGGCCTGTGATCACGGCGGCGTCGAGATGAAGACGCTGCTCGCCCAACATCTTGTGGCCAAGGGCTTTGCCGTGCTGGACCTCGGCACCGACGGCTCCCAATCGGTGGACTATCCCGATTTCGCCGTCGCCATGGCCGAGACCCTGGGCGCAGGCAAGGCTGCCCGCGGCGTACTCATCTGCGGGTCCGGCATCGGCATCTCCATCGCCGCGAATCGTTTCGCCCACGTGCGCGCCGCGCTGATCCACGACGCCTACGGTGCGCGCATGTGCCGCTTGCACAACGATGCCAATGTCATCGTCTTCGGCGGTCGCACCGTCGGTTCCGAGGTGGCCAAGGATTGCCTGGACATTTTCCTTGCCACCGAATTCGAAGGCGGACGCCATGCCCGCCGCGTCGCCAAGCTGGCCGAGAACGGCGAGCGCTGATCCTTCACCCGACTCTTACGAAAGACTGCCCGATGACCGCCACCCAATCCTTCTTCCGCACTCCGCTGGCCGAGCGTGACGCCGACGTCTTCGCCGCCGTCTCCAAGGAGCTGAAGCGTCAGCAGGACCAGATCGAGCTGATCGCCTCCGAGAACATCGTCTCGCGCGCGGTCCTCGAAGCGCAGGGCTCGGTGCTGACCAACAAGTACGCCGAGGGCTACCCCGGCAAGCGTTATTATGGCGGCTGCGAGTACGTCGATATCGTCGAGCAGCTGGCCATCGACCGCGCCAAGCAGCTGTTCGGCTGCCAGTTCGCCAACGTGCAGCCCAGCTCGGGCTCGCAGGCCAACCAGGGCGTCTTCATGGCGCTGGTTCAGCCCGGCGACACCATCATGGGCATGTCGCTGGCCGCCGGCGGTCACCTGACCCACGGTGCCGCCCCCAACCAGTCGGGCAAGTGGTTCAAGGCGGTGCAATACGGCGTGCGCCTGCAGGACGCCTTGGTGGACTTCGATGAGGTCGAGGCGCTGGCCAAGGAACACAAGCCGAAGCTGATCATTGCCGGCGGCTCGGCTTATCCGCGCGTCATCGACTTCGCCCGCTTCCGCAAGATCGCCGACGAGGTGGGGGCCCTGTTCATGGTGGACATGGCGCATTTCGCCGGCCTGGTCGCCGGTGGCGTCTATCCCAGCCCGTTCCCGCATGCCCACGTGGTGACCACCACCACCCACAAGACCCTGCGCGGCCCGCGTGGCGGCATGATCCTCACCAATGATGAGGCGATCGCCAAGAAGATCAACTCGGCCATTTTCCCGGGCATCCAGGGCGGCCCGCTGATGCACGTCATCGCCGGCAAGGCGGTGGCCTTCGGCGAGGCGCTGCAGCCCGAGTTCAAGTCCTATGCCCGCCAGGTGGTCGACAATGCCAAGGCCCTGGCCGACACCCTGGTGCGCCGTGGTCTCGCCATCGTCTCGGGCGGCACCGATTCGCACCTGATGCTGGTCGACCTGCGTCCCAAGAAGCTGACCGGCAAGGCCGCCGAGGCCAGCCTTGAGCATGCCGGCATGACCTGCAACAAGAACGGCATTCCGTTCGATCCCGAGAAGCCGACCATCACCTCGGGCGTCCGCCTGGGCACCCCGGCAGCCACCACCCGCGGCTTCGGCGTCGAGGAGTTCAAGAAGGTGGGCGAGCTGATCGGCGACGTGCTGGACGGCCTGGCTGCCAATCCCGAGGACAATTCGGCCGCCGAGGCCAAGGCCCGGGCCGAAGTGGCGGAGCTGTGCCGCCGCTTCCCGATCTACTCGTAACTCACAGGTGGGCGGGCCTTTCCGGGGGGGAAGGGCCCGCCGCACTTAAGGGGGAAAGATCCGATGCGTTGCCCGTTCTGTGGTCATGACGATACCCAGGTGAAGGATTCGCGGCCGACCGAGGACAACTCGGCCATCCGCCGCCGGCGCTCGTGCCCGGCCTGCGGCTCGCGCTTCACCACCTTCGAGCGGGTGCAGATCCGCGACCTGGTGGTCATCAAGAAGGATGGCGGCCGCATCCCCTTCGACCGCGAGAAGCTGGTCAAGTCGTTGCGCATCGCCCTGCGCAAGCGCCCCGTGGAAGAAGAGCAGATCGAGCGGATCGCCAACGGCATTCATCGCCGGTTGGAAAGCATGGGCGAGAACGAAGTTCCGTCCAAGTACATCGGCGAGCTGGTGATGGACGTGCTGATGGACCTGGACAAGGTCGCCTATGTCCGTTACGCCTCGGTGTACCGCAATTTCCGCGAAGCCAAGGACTTCGAGGATTTCTTGGGAAAGATGGTGGGTGGCAGCCACGACGACTGACATGGCCAAGGGGGCCGATAGCGACCGTGCCCATATGCGGGCGGCGCTGGGCTTGGCCCGGCGTGGCCTTGGCAACGTGTGGCCCAATCCGGCCGTGGGATGCGTCATCGTCAAGGACGGGCGCGTCGTCGGCCGTGGCTGCACGCAGCCGGGCGGGCGTCCCCATGCCGAAACCGAAGCGCTGGCCATGGCGGGTGAGGGGGCGCGCGGCGCTACCGCCTATGTGACGCTGGAACCCTGTTCGCACCACGGCAAGACCCCGCCCTGTGCCGAGGCGCTGATCCAGGCCGGCATCTCCCGCGTTGTCGTCGCCATGGAAGACCCCGATCCGCGCGTTTCCGGCCAGGGCCTGGCAATGCTGAGCCAGGCTGGGATCGAGGTGGCCGTGGGTGTATGCGCGGAGGAAGCGGCCGAACTCAATGCCGGATTCCTGCTCAAGGTGCGCGAGGGGCGGCCCCTGGTGACGCTGAAGCTGGCCACCACTCTGGACGGCCGCATCGCCACCCATTCCGGCGAAAGCAAGTGGATCACCGGCGATACTGCCCGCGAGGCCGCCCATCTGCTGCGTGCCGAGCACGACGTCATCATGGTCGGCAGCGGCACCGCGTTGGCGGACGATCCCGAATTGACCTGCCGGCTGCCTGGCCTGGAGGATCGCTCGCCTGTCCGCGTGGTGGTGGACGGCCGTCTGCGGTTGCCGCTGACCAGCCGTGTTGCCGCCACCGCCAACGACATCCCCACCTGGCTGCTGACCCTCGAAGGCGCCGATCCGGAGCGCATCGAGGCCTTCCAGGATTGTGGCGTCGACGTGGTCGAGGTGCCGGAAGGTCCCGACCATACCGTGGATCTGGGGGCGGCGCTGATGGTGCTGGCCGAAAGCGGCGTCACCCGCGTATTGCTGGAAGGCGGCGCCCATCTGGCTGCCGGCATGCTGCGGGCCGGATTGGTGGATCGGCTGGTGTGGTTCCGCGCCCCGCGCCTTATCGGGGGCGATGGCTTGGCGGCTGCGGTGTCTTTTGGCGTCGATCATCTGGCGCAGACCCCTCGTTTCGAGCGCGTCGAGGTGCGTCCCATCGGCGCCGACGTGATGGAAATCTACAAGAGAATCTAAGGAGTACGGGCCGATGTTCACTGGCATCGTCACCGATCTGGGTGAAGTGCGCCGGGTTGTGCGCGACCAGGGCCAGGATGCCCGCTTCGAGGTGGCCACCCATTACGATCTCGCCACCGTCGATATCGGCGCCTCCATCGCCCATAACGGCGTCTGCCTGACGGTGATCGAGAAGGGCGCCGACAGCTATGTCATCCAGGCCTCGGCCGAGACCCTGTCCAAGACCACATTGGGCAGCTGGACGGCGGGCGCCAAGGTCAATCTGGAACGCGCCTGCAAGGTGGGCGACGAACTGGGCGGCCATATCGTCTCGGGTCATGTGGACGGCGTTGCCACCGTGGTTTCGATCCGGTCCGAGAACGAATCCCTGCGTTTCACCTTCGAAGCGCCGGTCGAGCTGGCGAAGTTCGTCGCGCCCAAGGGTTCGGTGGCGCTGGATGGCGTGTCGCTGACCGTCAACGAGGTTGACGGGCGGCGTTTTGGCATCAATGTCATTCCCCACACGCAGGCCGTGACCACCTTTGGCGGCTTGCACGAAGGCGACCGCGTGAATATGGAAATCGACATGCTCGCGCGGTATGTTGCCCGCCTTCTGGAAAGGGATTAATGCGGTGGCGTTGTCGGAGTACCATGACTACCTCTCCTCCATCGAGGAGATCATCGAGGAAGCCCGGTCGGGCCGCATGTTCATCCTGGTGGATGACGAGGACCGCGAGAACGAGGGCGATCTAGTCATTCCCGCCCAGATGGCGACCCCGGAAGCCGTCAATTTCATGGCCCGCTATGGCCGTGGTCTGATTTGCTTGTCCATGACCGGCGCGCGTTGCCAGCAGCTGGGCCTGAAGCCCATGAGCCCTGACAACGGCACCCGCATGCAGACCGCCTTCACCGTCTCCATCGAGGCGAAGGAGGGGGTGACCACCGGCATTTCGGCGGCCGACCGCGCCCGCACCATCCAGGTGGCCATCGATCCCGAGAAGGGCCAGGCCGACATCGTCACGCCCGGGCACGTCTTCCCGCTGATGGCGCGCGACGGCGGCGTGCTGGTGCGTGCCGGCCATACCGAAGCCGCGGTGGACATCTCCCGCCTGGCCGGTCTCAACCCCTCGGGCGTGATCTGCGAGATCATGAACGA
>DATJKV010000280.1:0-2050 GCA_035491155.1 Magnetospirillum sp.
GCCTGTCTTCAAGAGACGGAGAACGCGGTGGCGGTGGTGGCGACGCCGGGCATGATGCCGCCACCCGCCGACCAGCGGCGGCAGCGACCAGCGCGGCGATAAGCGCCGCGAAAAATGCCCCGACGACCTCCACCAGCATGACAAGCCAGCGCCGCCAGCGCCGGATCTCAGCCTCCAAGTCTTCCGTGATCTTACTCATGGTCCACCTGCCATGGCGTACCCTGAAATACGTTGAGGCGTGGATCGCCATGACGCACCCACAGGTGAAAGAAGCCCAGGAAGGCCGCTTTCGGAGCCTCGCCCGACTCCCACCAGGCTGCCAGCGCCGAGCCGAGGATAAATTTCCGGGTGTCCAGCCGCCGCCGCTCCGCCGCCTTGTTCGCTCGTTTGAGCCTCGCCAACTTCGCCCGTGCCGCCCTTACTTTCCCTTCGGCTTTTTTCAATTCTTCTTTAGTATCCATTCACCATCATCCATAAACATTGACAATCTAGTTATAATATTTGTCGGCACTTGCGACGGCGCAAGCGAGAACATAACATGACATACATTGCAGCCAATATTTTCTAGTGCTCGCCTATACATCACTGCGCGATGTGCGAGCCGGGGCACATCCCCTGGACCCTCTGGAGTTTGCGATGGCGTTCTTTCGCGTAGAGCTTGGCCTGGTGCGCAGGAGTGACGGTGGCAACGCCTGCCGCCGCTCCGCCTACCAGGCGTGCGAACGCGCCAACGGCTTCGACTTCAGCCATAAGGCCCCGGAGCATGTCGGCGGTTTCCAGATGGTGCCGGACGGCGCCGGAGCTTGGGCCAAGGACCGCTGCCAGGTGGCCGCCGCCATGGAAGTGGCCGAGAAGCGCGCCGACGCCCAGATCGCCCGCACCATCGACTTCGCGATCCCGGCCGAGATTCCCGAGGACCAGGCCACCGAGTTCGTCCGGGCGGTGCTGGAGCCGTACCGTCAGCAAGGCATGCTGATGCAGGTGGACCTACACCGCGAGCCCGCCCTCACCAGCGACGGCATCAACCTCCATGCCGCCGTGCTCGTTTCCATGCGCCGCTCCGAAGCCGACGGGTTCAGCAAGACTAAGCCGCGCGAGTGGAACGATTTGTTCGCCGACTTCGCCGCCGGGAAGGTCAGGCGCGACCGTGCCGCCGTCAGGGGCGCCCGCGCCGACATCGCCACCCGCATGAACGCATGGTTCGCCGACAACGGCATCGCCGCCCATGTTGATGCCCGCACCTACGCTGAACAGGGACTCGACATTCCGGCCGCCCCGGTCGTTCCAAAACGGTTCTGGCGACAGTGGGAACGCCTTCGGGCCAAGGACCCGGACGCCCCGCCGCCCCAACCCATTGCCGAATATCTGGCCTGGCGTGGCGCCCGCGACGCTGCCCTGGCCGACCTCGCCATCGCGGAAAAGGACTTTGCCCATGCCCGAACCGAACCGGCCCCAGCAACCCAGCCCGTCCGACCTGATGCATGGCCTGAAGGCGACGCACGGTCTGACCAGGACAGTGGACAGCAAGGCCGACCAGATCCTGGAACTTCTGGAGCCGGGCGACGGCCCCAGCCCGATTCTGGAGATGCTCGGGGAGATCCTTGCCGAGATGGCCGCGCTGCGCCAGGAGGTGACGACGCTACGACGGCACCTCGACACCGCCCTTGGGCCGCGTCAGCTGAATTAGGCAGGTTGACGGCAGCAGTCAACCGATATGACGACCAGATGCAGTATCTGCTCAACCAGGCGCGGCGACTCAATCCGCAGAAGCGCGCTGCCCTCGATCGAACAGTGGCCGCCGATCTTCGCCGTCAGGCTGACGCACTGGAACGTCAGGCGCACCGCCAGATCGATATCGAAGCGATCATTTCCAGCCGATTGCCGGACTTCTCCGGCCGTCGTCAGCAATGGTGACCTGCCTCGAGCAAACTCCTCCAGTTTAAAGTAGAGTCCGCCCATCGAGAGGACGGACGACATGAAGCGCAGCAGATTTTCAGAGGAACAGATCATCGGCATCCTGAAAGAGCAGGAAGCTGGTGCGGCGACGGGA
>DATJKV010000281.1:0-5782 GCA_035491155.1 Magnetospirillum sp.
TGGTGCTTTCGGGCGTGAATCGCGGCGGTAATCTGGGCGAGGACATTACCTATTCGGGCACCGTGGCGGCGGCCATGGAAGCGACCATCCTGGGCGTGCCCGCCATCGCCTTTTCCCAGTATTACAACCCCGAGCATCCCATCCGCTGGTCCACCGCCGAACATTGGGCGCCCGAGATCGTCCGCCGGGTGACGCGGACGGGGTGGGGGCGCAATGTGCTGATCAACGTCAACTTCCCCGACGTGGCCGCCGACAAGGTCACCGGCATCGAGGTCACCCGCCAGGGCAAGCGCAAGATCGGCGACGAGCTGTCCGAGCGTTTGGATCCGCGCGGCGAACCCTATATCTGGATCGGAGCCCAACGGGCCGAGGATCGCTCGACCCCGGGCACCGACATCGAGGCGGTGGTGCGCGGAGCGGTCTCGGTCACGCCTTTGTGCGTGGACCTCACCGACAGCCACACCATGCGCTCGCTGGCAACCGTCTTCGAAGGGTAGGGGCCATGGCCGCCGCCGAGGCTCGCATTCTGCGCCTGCTGATGGAACTGCGCCGGCTGGGTGTCACCGACACGCCGACGCTGGCCGCCATCGAGAGGGTGCCGCGTGAAATGTTCGTGGAAAACCCGTTCCTCGATCAGGCTTACGAGAACCGCGCCCTGCCCATCGGCTGCGGCCAGACCGTCAGCCAGCCGCTGGTGGTGGGCCTGATGACTCAGGCCCTCGAAGTCACCGACCGCATGAAGGTGCTGGAGGTGGGCACCGGCTCGGGCTATCAGGCCGCCGTCCTGGCCCAGGTGTGCCGCCGCGTCTACACCGTCGAGCGTCACAAGCCGCTGTTGAAGCAGGCCGAGGAGCGGTTCAAGCGCCTGCGCATCCACAACGTCACAGCCAAGCTGGGCGACGGGACGCGGGGCTGGCCGGAGCAGGCGCCGTTCGAGCGCATCATGGTCACCGCCGCCGCCCACGACATCCCGCCGGTGCTGGTGGACCAGCTGGCCGTTGGCGGCATCATGGTGCTGCCGCTGGGTGACGCCCATGCGTTGGAGCAGGACCTAGTCAAGGTCACCAAGTTGGACGATGGCCTGCACATCGACCATTTGGGGCCGGTGCGATTCGTGCCGCTGGTGGAAGGGCTGCCCGAGGGCTGACCCGCCGACGATGACGTCGGCGCGTCATCCGTCTCCCATTGCCGCTGGCGGGGGCGGGCCTGTATAGTGGCGCCTATGCGCGCCATCCTACCCCATCTTGTGAAAGTTTCCCTGGTCGCCTTGGCGCCATTGGCCCTGGCCGCCTGCGATCCCAACCTCCAGGGTGGCGGTGCGCCGGTGACGCGCGGGCCGGCGGCCATGGCCGGGTGCGGCCCCACCGTCACCACCTATTCGGGCGACACGGTCTATTCCATCGCGCGGCGCTGCAACGTCTCGGTGCGCGAACTGATCGAAGCCAACCGCCTGCAAGCGCCCTATCAGATCAATGGCGGCATGGTGCTGCGCATTCCCGGCGGCAGCGGCGAGTACGTGGTGCAGCGGGGCGATACCCTGTTGATCGTGGCGCGCAGGCTGGGGGTGGACTTCCAGGCGTTGGCCCGTACCAACGGCAAGAGCGCGCCTTATACCATCTTCGTGGGCGAGAAGTTGCGGGTGCCCGGCTCCTACGGTGCCGCCACCCAGACCGCCCAGGCGGTGCAGCCCGGTTCTTCCCTGGCCGGCTCTCCCCTGGTGATCGCTTCGCCCAACGCGGCGCCGGGGATCAAGGCCCCGGCCAAGCCCTACAGCGCGACCACCAGCCGCCCGGCCGAAGCGGCTTCGCCGCCCGAGCCCGACAACCACGTTCTCACCTCGGTGCCCCCTCCGGCTCCACCGCCGGCCGTTCCGGTTGCCGCGCCGGCCCAGCAGCAGGCCAGCCTGCCGCCGCCGGCACCGCCGCCCCTGGCGGGGCGGGGCTTCATCTGGCCGGTGAAGGGCGAAATGGTGAACGAATTCGGCCCCATGGCCAAGGGCCAGCACAACGACGGCGTCAACATCGTGGCGCCGCGCGGCACCCCGGTGAAGGCGGCCGAGAACGGTGTGGTCGCCTATGTGGGCAACGAACTCAAGGGCTTTGGCAACCTGCTGCTGATCAAGCATGCCGACGGCTGGATGACCGCTTACGCCCACAACGACCAACTGATGGTGCGCAAGGGCGAGCAGGTCAGGAAGGGCCAGCAGATCGCCACCGTGGGTTCGTCCGGCAACGTCAACCAGCCCCAGTTGCATTTCGAGATCCGCCGGGGCACCGAAGCGGTCAACCCCGCCGATTACATCAAGGGCGACACCCTCAGCCGGCTGCTGGGCGATCCCGGCGGCGCTTGACCAAGGCTAAGGCGGGTCGGCGCCGGTGCAGGCACGGTGGCCCCATGTTCGACGCGCCCCCCACACTCACCCCATTCGAAGCCCTGCTGACCGGCGGCGGTGTCATCGTCGGCGGCACGGTGCTGTTTGCCCTGCTGCTGCTGTTCACCCGCTGGCTCGCCCGCCGATAGCTGGCCTTGACCGCTGTTGTTCTATATGGAATGGTTCTCTATAGAACTATTTCATTGGAGGCGGTATGGCCGACATGGCTGAGTTGGCGCGCGAGCTGATGACCCTGGCCGAGGCGGTGGTGCTCACCACCATCGACGGCCAGGGGCGGCCGCAGACGCGGGCCATGCTGAACCTTTGGAACCAGACGACCTATCCGTCCTTACAGGAGTTGATGGGCGCGGAAGCGGATGCCTACACCGCCTGGTTCACTACCAACACTTCGTCGCCCAAGATGGCCGCGCTGCGGGCCAATCCCTGGGTGTCGGCCTATTACTGCCGCCCGTCCGAATGGCGCGGCCTAATGCTGGGCGGCGAGATGGAAGTCGTTCAGGACCGGGTGGATAAGCACCGCCTCTGGCAGCCTGGTTGGCAGCTCTACTACCCCCAAGGCCCCGACGACCCGGATTACGCCGTGCTGCGCCTGCGCCCCTCCTTGGTGAAGTACTATCATCAACTGAAGTCGGTCGTGCTGGTGGGGCAGGGGTGATGGACGCTCTCCGCCCTGGCGGCTTTTTACTGTCGCAAGTTCACCATCTGTCCGGCCGTACCTTCGCCCGCCTGCTGAAAACTCACGGCATGGACGAGATCAACCCCGCGCAGGGGCGCATCCTATTCGTCCTGTGGCAGTCCGATGAGATTCCCATCACCGAACTGGCTCGCCGCACCTCACTGGGCAAGTCGACCCTGACTGCCATGCTCGATCGGCTTGTGGCGGACGGCTACGTCGAGCGGGTACCCTCGCCCACCGATCGCCGTACCGTGCTGATCCGTCGCACGCGGAAGGACGAGGGTTTCCGCCAAGCCTTCCTGGCCGTTTCGGCCGAGATGACGGAGTTATGGTACGCTGGTCTGTCCGAGGCCGAGCGCGACCAATTCGAACTCCTGCTGGGGCGTATCCTGGCCAATCTGAAAGCCCTGGAGGACGGCCAATGAACGCGTTCACCGGGTTGCCGGCCGGGCTGCCGGCGTTCCTGGCTGAATTGGCGGCCAACAACGAGCGGGACTGGTTCACCGACCACAAGGACGAGTACCTGGAGGTGGTGCAGGCACCGTTGCGCCGGCTGGTCTCGGCGTTGGCTCCGGCCATGCTGGAGATCGATCCCGGCTTCGATACCAATCCCAAGGGCGCGGCGGTGTCGCGCATCCATCGCGACGTCCGTTTCTCCCGCGACAAGTCGCCCTATCGGGTGAACCAGTGGATCTGTTTCAAGCGGCCGGGCGAGGGTTGGCAGGGCCGGCCGGCCTATTTCCTGGAGATCGGCCCGGCCGGCTGGCGCTTCGGCATGGGCACGTATGCGGCGCCGCCTTCGGCCATGAAGGAGCTGCGCGGCCGCATTCTCGCCCAGTCCGAGCGCTTCGCTCGCCACGTGGAGGCCGCGCAGGCGGCCGGGTTTACGGCGGAGGGCGAGCCCTATGCCCGCGCGAGCATCCCCGCCGGGCTGCCGCTAGCGGCCGAGCCGTGGTTCCGCTTCAAGAACGCCTATCTGGTCAGCAACCGCCCGCTGGAGCCGTTGCTGTTCGCTACCGAGCTTGTCAATCGGTTGACGGAAGCGTGGCGGGCGAGTGCGGGGCTGTACGAATTCCTGGCCGCCTAGGCCAGCGACTTGCCCAGCCGCCCCGCCAGATCCTGAATGAATTGCCACGCCACACGGCCCGAGCGCGAGCCGCGCGTGACCGCCCATTCATTGGCTTCGGCGTGCAGGGCCTCGGTGTCGATGGGCAGGCCGTAGCGGGCGACATAGCCCTCGACGATGTCGAAATAGGTGTCCTGGGCCACATGATGGAAGCCCAGCCACAGGCCGAAGCGGTCGGACAGCGACACCTTCTCCTCCACCGCCTCGTGCGGGTTGATGGCGGTGGAGCGCTCGTTCTCGATCATGTCGCGCGACAGCAGGTGGCGGCGGTTGGAGGTGGCGTAGAACACCACGTTGGCGGGGCGCCCCTCGATGCCGCCCTCAAGCACCGCCTTCAGCGACTTGTAGGCCTCGTCGGTGGCCTCGAACGACAGATCGTCGCAAAACAGCAGGCACCGGCGGTCGGACCCTTTCAAGAAGCGCAGCAGGCGCGGCAGCGAAGGGATGTCCTCGCGGTGGATTTCCACCAGGGTCAGGCAACCGGGCTTCTCGGCGTTCAGCGCAGCGTGCACCGCCTTGACCAGCGAGCTTTTGCCGGTGCCGCGCGCACCCCACAACAGCGCATTGTTTGCCGGAAGACCCTCGGCGAAGCGTCGAGTGTTGTCCACCAGAAGGCTACGCTGGCGATCAATGCCCTTCAACAGGTCGATGTCAACCCGGTTGACGTTGGCCACCGACTCTAGCCCGTCCGGGTCGGCGTGCCACACGAAGGCGTCGGCGGCGGAAAGGTCGGGCGCGGCCGGCGTCGGCGGCGCCAGGCGTTCCAGCGCGTCGGCGATGCGGGTGAGCAGGCGGACGGTATCGGCTTCCATGGGCTGTTCTGGTCCGAGTTGGTTGCTGGTGCAAGGGTAGGGGGTGGCTGGCCGCCCGGCAAGGGCCGTCTCGCTGGAGACTTTATAGGGAGTTAAGGTTTGCATCCCCCGGCAACGCCGCTATATTCCGCAGACTTTCCGAAGACTGACATCTCAAGGAGATCCCCATGCTCGTTTCGCCCGCTTTCGCCCAGGCCGCCGGTCCCGGTGGTATCGCCGGGGGGATCGAGTCCTTCCTGCCGCTGATCCTGATCTTCGTGGTGTTCTATTTCCTGATGATCCGTCCGCAGCAGAAGCGGGCGAAGGCGCATAAGGAGCTGCTGAGCCAGCTGCGCCGTGGCGACCGTGTGGTCACCGCCGCCGGCATCCTGGGCACCGTGAACAAGGTGGTGGACGACAAGGAAGTGATCGTCGAGATCGCCGAGGGCGTGCGCGTGCGCGTGCTGCGCGGCACCATCCAGGAGATCGTTTCCAAGACCGAACCGGTCGCCGCCGAGGCCGAGAAGTCGGCCGACAAGTAAGCCGGCCTTAAGGCCCGGCTTATCCCTTACCCCTGACGACGGGACGGATATGCTCCATTTCCCCAAGTGGAAGATCATCCTGGTGGCGCTGGTCAGTCTGGCCGGCGCCATCTGGGCGGCGCCCAACCTGCTGCCGCGCGAAACCACCGACCGCATGCCGACGTGGCTGCAGCCGGTCAGTCTGGGCCTCGACCTGCAGGGCGGGTCGTACCTGCTGCTGGAGGTCGATACCGGCTACGTCGTCAGGGAGCACCT
>DATJKV010000282.1:0-5221 GCA_035491155.1 Magnetospirillum sp.
CATGGCCTTGCGCCGGCTGGGATGCAGGGCGTTGGCGGGAGCCTCGCGCACCACATGGGCATCGAAAGAGTCGGCCACCAGAACGCCAACGTGATCGGGGATCAGCTCAAGCGGGAAGCCGGGATCGACACAGAAATAGAAGGCGTCGCACCAATCCAGGTACTCGGTCCATTTGCGGTCGGCGGCGAAATCCTCGATGCCCGACTTCACCTCCACCGCCCACAGCCGGCCATCGGGCAGCAACGCCAGCAGGTCCAGGCGCCGCCCCGAGGGCAGCCGGAACTCGGCCACCACGCCCGCGCCCATCTGCGCGAGGTGACGGGCGGCGCCGCGCGCCAGGCGTTCGGTGACGCCTCCCCTGCCCTCGATTTCCATGTTTCGTCCTTGCTTTCAACCGCCGTTGGGTCTATCTCCCACGCCCATCCGCCCCCAATTCCCGGATTTGCGATCATGATGAAGGTTATCCGCGCCAAGCTGCACGGTATCCGCGTCACCAGCGCCGACCTCAATTACCATGGCTCCATTACCCTGGACCCCGAGCAGTGCGCGCTCGCGGGCATTTATCCCATGGAATTCGTCGAAATCTGGAACAAGAATTCGGGAGCCCGCATCTCGACATATGTCATCTTCGGCAAGCCGGGCTCGCGCTGCTGCATCCTGAACGGCGCCGCCGCCCGCACCTGCCAGCTGGGCGACGAAGTGATCATCGCCGCCGCCGATTACGTCAAGGGCCCGGAAGAGCTGTATCCGCTGAAGCCCCGCATCCTGACCTTCCTGCCCGACAACCAGGTGGACCAGGTGCTGTACTACGACGTGTTCCAGTCCGAGCAGCGGCCCTACGATTTCCGCATCATGGATGCCGACAAGCACACGGCAGAATCCTGCCACACCTGGCCCAACGTGGACATCGCCAAGATCCGTGCCGATCTGAAGCGGAAGAATTGGAGCGACGCCGAGATCGACGCGTTCGTCGCCAACCACTTCTCGCTGTAGCGAGGCCCCCATGGCCAAGACCGCGATCATCCTGCTGTCGGGCGGCCTGGATTCAGCCACCACGCTGGCCATCGCCGGTCGGATGGGCTTCGACTGCGCGGCGCTGTCCTTCCGCTACGGCCAGCGCCATGTGGCCGAGTTGGACTGCGCGCGCAAGGTGGCGGCCCGGGCCGGCGTCATCCGCCATGAAATCTGCGACATCGACCTACGCGCCTTCGGCGGCTCGGCGCTGACCGCCGACATCGCCGTGCCCAAGGACCGCGACGAAGCGGCCAGGGGGGCGGAAATCCCGGTGACCTATGTGCCGGCCCGCAACACCATCATGCTGTCCTTCGCCCTGGCCTTCGCCGAGGTGATGGATTCCGCCGACATCTTCGTCGGAGTCAACGCCGTGGATTATTCCGGCTATCCCGATTGCCGCCCGGAATACATCACCGCCTTCGAGCGTATGGCGAACCTTGCCACCAAGGCCGGCGTCGAGGGCCGCAAGCTGACCATTCACGCCCCGCTGATCGCCCTCTCCAAGGCCGATATCATCCGCAAGGGCCTGGAGTTGGGGGTGGATTATTCGCTTACCTCCAGCTGCTACGACCCCTCGCCCAACGGCGCCGCCTGCGGCCGCTGCGACGCCTGCCACCTGCGCCTCAAGGGCTTCGCCGAAGCCGGCGCCACCGACCCGGCGGCATACGTCTAAAGACAGTTTCCACTCGCCTTCGGCGGCCCGAAATGACACCTTGCTGTCAGCGGGCATTCCGGGGGGAATGGATAGGATGGTTGTGGTGCGTTTCGGACGGATAGCGGCCTTCGCCCTGGCGGCAATGGTTTCGGCCTGCGGCGGCGGCGCCTCTGGCCCGCAGGTCTCGCAGGCGACACCCAAGCCCGGCGACGTGGTGACTGAGGAATTCACCATCGGCGCCAAGGACGACGGCATCCAGCTGGCGATCCGCAACAAGCATCCCGCCGAATACTATTACGGCAAGCCCGACCACACGGTGCTGTTCGTCCACGGCGCCACCTTCCCCGGCAGCGTCGCCTTCGACTTGGCCCAGGATGGCGGCAGCTGGATGGAGTGGATGGCCAAGCGCGGCTATGACGTCTACGCCGTGGATATCCGCGGCTATGGCAAGTCCACCCGCCCGCCCGCCATGTCCCAGCCGGCCGAGGCCAATTCCCCGGCGGTGGACGGCCAGGCGGCCCTGCGCGATGTCTCCAAGGCGGTCGATTTCATCCTGTCGCGGCGTAACCTGGACCGCATGGTGCTGGTGGGCTGGTCGTGGGGCGCCACCCTGGCCGGATCGTATGCCGCCCAGGCGTCCGGCAAGGTGGAGAAGCTGGTGCTGTACGCGCCGCAATGGACCAGCGACGCCCCGCCGCCCGATCCCTCCAAGAAGCTGGGCGCCTGGCGCGAGGTGCCTCTGGCCTCGATCCGCGAGCGCTGGACCCGTGACGTGCCCGCCAAGGAACGCCCCGAACTGGTTTCGGCTGGCACCACCGAGGCCTTCCTTAATGCGCTCAAGGCCACCGATCCCGAGGGCGCCAAGCACACCCCGCCGGTGCTCAGGGTGCCCAACGGCGCCGTGGCCGATTGGATGTCCAGTTGGGGTGTCGGCAAGACCTGGTGGCGCCCCGAACGAGTCTCCGCCCCCACCCTGGTGATCCAGGGCGAGTGGGATGCCGAGACGCCGCCCGACCAGGGCCTGTCGGTATTCGCCGGCCTGACCGGGGCGCCCTATCGCCGCTACGTGCTGATCGGCGAAGGCACCCACACCCTGCTGCTGGAAAAGAACCGGCACCAGCTGTACCGCGCGGTGCAAGGGTTCCTGGAGGAGAAGTGAGCGGCTTTCGCCAGGCCACCACGACGCTGACCGTGCGCACCCGCGGCCAGGGGCTGACCGACGTCACCGCCCAGGTGGCCGAGTTCGTCCGCCAGAGCGGCATCCGCACCGGCCTGCTGACCGCCTTCATCCAGCACACCTCGGCCAGCCTGACCATCCAGGAAAATGCCGATCCCGACGTGCTGGCCGACCTCAACGACTTCTTCCGCCGGGTGGTGCGCGAGGAGCCGTCGCTCTATCGCCACACCATGGAAGGGCCGGACGACATGCCGGCCCACATCCGCGCCGCGCTGACCAACGTGCAGATTTCCGTGCCCGTCTTGACCGGAGTAATGGTGCTGGGCACCTGGCAGGGCATCTATGTGTTCGAGCACCGCGCCCGTTCCCATGACCGCCGCGTGGTGCTGCACCTGTCGGGCGAATAGCTTCGAAAGGACGAGCGTTGTGAAAAGCCTGAAGCTGGCGGCCGTGGCGGCCGTCCTGTACACGACCGCGTCGGCCACGGCCGCGCTGGCGGCCGACCCCGACCTGCCCACCCCGCCGCCGGCCGACTGGATGAAGCAGGCCGACCTTTATGGCCCGGTCGTCCAATCGGGCGACGACGCCAAGGTGATGGCCTGGGAGCGCGCCAATCAGACGGCATTGTCGTCGGGCTACCTGTTCGATTTGTCGCGCCGGCTGCTGGCCGCCGACCCAGACCAGGCCATGGAATGGTACGTGGTGGCCATGGTGCGCGGCCGCTATGATTCCGGGCGTTGCCTGGACGACACCGCCAACCGCGCGGTGTCGCGCCTGTCCGCCGACGCCGGCGAGGTGCTGCGCTACGGCCAGACCCATCGCCCGGCCTTCGCCGCGGCCGGCCTCAGGGCCCTGGCGCGGCCGGACCTGCTGGCGCATACCATCCATCCCGACTGGGTGTGCGCGCAAGGACTGTCCGGCATGGGCGGCCGCAGCATCGGCACCACCCCGCCCGCCACCTGGCCGGCGGTGGAAAAGCGGCTGCGCCAGGAATACCAGGCCCAGTTCGAAGCCATGGCAAAACCTTAAGCGCGCTTTCCAAAGCATTATCGACCGCCCAAATGGAACCCTGACATCCGATGTGTTTGGGAGGACACCATGGAGATGAAGACGACCGCCTTGGCGGCCGTGGCCTTGGGCTGTTGCCTGGCCGCGACCCCTGCTGCCGCCCGGCAGGGCATCCTGACCTGCCAGATCACGCTTAGCCAGTTCGCCGAGGACGTCTATGCCGACAAGGCACGACTGACGCCGACCCAGCTCCACACCGCCCGCCAGATCGTGGAAATCGGGCGCGGCCAGTGCCGCTCCGGCCCGCAATTGGTGATGGACGACATCACCTCCGCCCGCACCGCTTGGCACCTGCCGACGGGGCGGCACACTGGCACGCAATTCAGCGATTTCTGGCCCGCTTCGCCCCACGAACTGTCAATGTTGAGTGAGTGAACAGCCAGGGCGGGGCCTCAGCCCCGCTCCTTTCCCGGGAGGTGCGCCATGCGCACATGGTCGATCCTGGCGGCGCTGCTGGCGCTGCCCCTTCCCGCGGCGGCGCAAGGAACAGTGGTCTGCGACGCCAAGGTGATGCGCATCGTCAAGAACCTGCGCGACGAGCCCATGACGCCCGATCAGACCGAACGGGCACGCCAGGCCCTGTACGCCGCCATCGAGAAATGCCACTCGCCGTCGTCGAGCCATTACGGCGCTTCGCGCCAGAACCTGAGCCAGGACAATACCCCGGCGGCGCCTTCGACCCAGTTGGAACGCGAATCCTGGCGCGCCCAGCAGAACGTGCTGAGTCCGGCCGAACAGCGTGAAGGCGAGCGCCGCCTGGACGCCATCGACCGCAGGGCGCAAACCGATCCGCGTGCCGCCCAGGACATGAAACGCATCTGGGATGCCGACCGCTCGCTCAACACCATCAACCGCCCCATTCCCGGAGGACCGAGCAATCCGTCGCTAGTGGGGCCGGGAGACCGGAATTAGCCAAGGAGGCAACCCATCATGCGCGCAGTGGCGACCGTCGTGCTGCTCTGCCTCGCGCTGCCGGCCTGGGGCCAGACAGGGGCATGCCGCGGGCAGGCCTATTCGGTGCAACGGGATTTGCAACTGAACAATCGCCTGTCGGCCAATGACCGCTTCCAGGCGGAAGAACGGCTGAACCGCGCCCAGGGCCTGTGCACGAACGACCCGCCCCGGGCCAGCGACGACCTGGAGCGGCTGCGCAAGGACATCATCCAGCAGTCCACCTTGCCGCCGCAGCCATCCACCCCGCCGGGGACACCCGGCGTGCCGGGGCGGCCGTGATCAGGGAAGCGCTCCAAGCTCGTGCAGGATCGACTTGGCAACCACTTGCCGCGCCTTGAGGTGGTCGGGGCCGC
>DATJKV010000283.1:0-5713 GCA_035491155.1 Magnetospirillum sp.
TGTAACCATACGTACCATTGTGTAACGGCCAGATACAATTCCGGCATTTTACCGCCATAGGCAAATTATTCCCGGCAAATTTTGCCGATAGGCCAAAATGAATCGGCAGATTCCTTATACGGTCATGCCGGAAATTTCTGGCACACTTCCTGCGTATCCCCCGCTCAATGGCAGGAAGCCAGGCCGATAGTTTGGAGAAACACCATGAGCATGGCCATTTCCGGTAGCGGGGGATGGAACGCTTCGATGGCGATGTCGGGTGCGAGCTCTCGCATGCCGCCGCAGCAGAAGATGTCCAACCTGTTCGACAACATCGATAGCAGCGGCTCGGGCAGCATCAGCCAGGCCCAATTCGACCAAGCCTTCCAGAACATGAACCCGCCCGCCGGCATCAAGGCCCAGGGCGCGGACGCCATCTGGAGCCAGTTGGATCCCAGCGGCACCGGCTCGGTGTCCAAGTCCGATTTCGTCAGCACCATGAAGAACGTGATGGCGGCCAGCCGTGGCCACCACCATCACCACAGCCAGAGTGCCGATCCCTCCTCCACCCTGTCCTCGGCCAGCCAGGGCCTGGACAGCGCGGGCAGCTCGTCGGCCGATTTGACCACCCAGGCCGGCAGCGTCAACATTCTGGTGTGATCATGCCCGATCAGGCCGGCAGGAGGTTTCCCCCCTGCCGGCCGGACGGGTCCACCCACAGATGGGGCAGTCCAAGGCCGGCCAGCCAGGCGGGCGCCCCGTCGCCCTTAAGCATGGCGATGGTGGCGACACTGCCGGCCACCATGCAGGACGGCGCCACCACGGTGACCGCCGCCAGCCCCTGCACCGGCCAACCGGTGCGCGGGTCGAGGATGTGGCAATAGCGCCGGCCGCCGATCTCAATGCAACGCTCGTAATCGCCGCTGGTGGCGACGGCTCGGCCGTCCACCGCCAACACCGCGAGCGCAGCATCGCCGTCGCGGGGATGGCGTATGCCCACCGGCCAAGGCGCGCCGTCGCCCTGGCACCCCACCGCGCGGATATCGCCGCCCAGATCGATCAGGGCATGGCCGATACCGCCGGCCCGGCAGATATCGGCGGCGCGGTCCACCGCGTATTCCTTGCCGATGCCGCCGAAATCCAGCTCCATGCCCGGCTGCGGGAAGGACAGGCGCGGCCTTTGCCACGCCAGCCGCGCAAGACCGATGTACGGCAGCAGGGCTTCGATCGCCCCCGGCTCGGGCGGGGTGGCGGCGGAAAAATCCCAGGCGCGACGCAGGCAACCGGCGGTGATGTCGAACTGGCCGCCGCTCTTGCGGTGGCAGGCGCAGGCGTAGTCGAGCAGGCCGGCGGTCTCCTCGTCCAGTTCGATGCAGCCGCCCTCGGCGGCGGCGCGGTTGATGGTCGACAGCAGGCTGTCGGGGCGATAGCGCGAATAGCGCGCTTCGATGCGGGCGATCTCGCCCAGCATGTCGGCGGCAACGGCCTTGGCGTGGGCGGCATCCCCGGCATCCATCCAGATGCGGCAAAGCGAGCCCATGGCGGTGAAGGTGAATTCGGAGCGCTCCACGGCGCCTAGGCGCTCCGGCCCATGGCGTCGAGCGCACCTTGCAGGATGTAGGCGGCGGCCATCTTGTCGACCACCTCGGCCCGGCGGGCGCGGCTGGCATCGGCCTCCAGCAGGGTGCGGGTCACGGCGGCGGTGGACAGGCGCTCGTCCCACAGCCCCACCGGGACGTCGCGCAGGCCCAGAAGGTTACGCACGAAGGCGCGGGTGGACTGGCAGCGCGCGCCCTCGGTGCCGTCCATCTCCACCGGCAGGCCAAGAACCAGGCCCCCCACCTCGTGCTTGTCCATCAACGCGAACAATTGCTCGACGTCCTTGGTGAATTTGGTCCGCCGGATGGTGTCGAACGGCGTGGCGATGGACAGCCGCACATCCGACAGCGCCATGCCGATGGTCTTGGTCCCCAGGTCCAGCCCCATTAGGCGGGCGTGGCGCGGCAGCGCGGTTTTCAATTCGGAAATGGTGAGCAGAGACATGGCGCCGACCCTGAGGCATTCCCGGCCGAAAGGCAAGGTGGCGCGTGACGGGGCGGGCGGCCCTGCCTTACAGTCAAGGCCATGATCACCCGCCTGATTTTCTCGCTGACCCTCGCCACCCTGCTGGCCGGCTGCGGCGCCTGCGAAGGCCGCATCACCAATTCCGGCACCAGCGCGGGGCGATGTTCGGTGCTGACCGTGCCGTGGTGAGCTAGCAGCACTCATCTTCCAGGCGGCGCAGGGCCTCCAGGCCCTCGGCGTCGCCGTATTCCTCGAACAATTCCTCGATGTAATAGGTATGGCTGCAGGCCAGGCACAATTCGTCGGCCTTGCGCGCACCCACCTTGCCCGTCTCGGCCAGACGCACCTTGAAGCGCTCCCACAGGGCATTGGACTTGGCCGGATCCGAGATCAGCGCCAGCACATGCTCGACCACGATGCGGGCGTTGCCCTCGCAGTCGATGCCGGCATAGGTGACATAGCGGTCGGTCTTCACATCAATGGTCATCGGCTGGTTCCCCTGGGTGGCGGCTCCAGCCTCGCGAACCGCTGCACCAACGGCAACCGGGGATGCACCAATGGCGGGGCGGCGTCACGAACGCCCGCACCGGCTGCACGAACGGTCAAAGCGCCAGGCGCCGCCGCACCAGCTCCACCCGCGCCCGACTGACCGGCACGCGGGCACCGCCGGCCATGATGATGGCCCAGGCGCCGTCGGCACGAGAGATGGCTTCGGCGTGGCGCAGATTGATGATGTAGGAGCGGTGCACCCGCAGGAACCCGGCGGGATCGAGGCGGCGCACCAGTTCGGAGAAGGAGAGCTGGCAGAAGCGCTGGCCGTCGCCGGTGTGGACGCGGGTGTAGTGCCCCTCGGCTTCCAGGAACATGATTGCGTCCACATCCAGCAGGCTGACGCCGCCATGCCCGCCCACCGGCAGCTTGACCAGCACGTCGTCCAAGGCCGGGGCAGGCGCAGCGCCGAAATCTTCGGGCAGATGGAAGATCAGGCACCAGCCCGTGCCGGAGGCGGTTTCCAGGCTGGTGACGCGGGCAATCAGCGTCCCCATGGGCAGGGTCATGGCCATGCCCACCGGCTCGTCCGGCCGTGCGCGGGCGGCATCCAGCATCCATTGCACCTTGGCGCGCGCAAGGGGAGGATGCAGCCCTAGCAACTCGGCACCAACGATCGGGCCGGCCGCCGGCTCCAGCAGGCGCCGCGCCAGCCCATTGGCCGCCACCACCCGCCCGGCCCCGTCCACCTGCACCACGCCGACGGGCGAGCGCTGAAGGCGGTACTCGAAGCTGCTCATGGGCTTCCCCGGTTGCGGATGGATTGGTCGAATGCTAACGTCCGCCGCACGTTTAAAGTACAAATTTTCTTGCAAATCTTCCCAGAGGAACCACACCGCATGTCGCTGGACAAAGCCACCGTGCGCAACATCGCCGAGCTGGCCCGCATCGAGGTCCGCGAGGAGGAACTCGACCACCTGGCCGGGGAACTTTCGAACATCCTGACCTTCGTCGAGCAGCTGGCCGAGGTGAACACCGACGGTGTCGCCCCCATGGCGAGCGTCGCCGCCGTCACCCTGCCCACGCGCAAGGACGTGGTGAACGACGGCGGTTATCCGCAGGCCGTGCTGGTCAACGCCCCCGACGCCATCCGCGAGGAAGAGGGTGGCTTCTTCACCGTTCCGAAGGTGGTCGAATAATGACCAAGCTCACCAACCTCACCATCGCCGACGCCCTGGACGGGCTCGCCAAGGGCGAGTTCTCGGCCGTCGAGCTGACCCAGGCCCATCTGGACGCCATGGCGACCAAGCGGGCCTTGAACGCCTACATCACCGAGACGCCCGAGCTGGCGCTGGAAGAGGCCAAGGCCTCGGACGCGCGCCGCAAGGCGGGCAAGGCCGGTTCGCTCGACGGCATCCCGCTGGGCATCAAGGACCTGTTCTGCACCAAGGGCGTGCTGACCACCGCCGCCAGCCACATCCTGGACGGCTTCAAGCCGCAGTACGAATCCACCGTCAGCCAGAAGCTGAAGGATGCCGGCTCGGTGACACTGGGCAAGCTGAACCTGGACGAGTTCGCCATGGGCTCGGCCAATATCACCAGCTATCACGGCACGGTGGAGAACCCGTGGAAGGCCAAGGCCGATCCTGCCAAGAAGCTGGTCCCCGGCGGCTCGTCGGGCGGCTCGGCCGCTGCCGTGGCCGCGCGCATCGCCATGGGCGCCACCGGCACCGACACCGGCGGCTCGATCCGCCAGCCGGCCGCCTTCTGCGGCATCACCGGCATCAAGCCGACCTACGGCCGCTGCTCGCGCTGGGGCATCGTGGCCTTCGCCAGCTCGCTCGATCAGGCCGGTCCCATGGCCCGCACGGTCAAGGACTGCGCCCTGATGCTGAACGCCATGGCCGGCTATGATCCCAAGGATTCCACCTCGGCCCCGGTTGCCGTGCCGGATTTCGCCAAGGCGCTGACTGGCGACATCCGCGGCCTCAAGGTGGGCATTCCCAAGGAATACCGCCCCGACGGCCTGTCGGATGAGGTGAACAAGGTGTGGGAGAAGGGCATCGAGTGGCTGAAGGCCGCCGGCGCCACCCCGGTGGAGATTTCGCTGCCGCACACCAAGTACGCGCTGCCCACCTACTACATCGTCGCCCCGGCCGAGGCGTCCTCGAACCTGGCCCGCTATGACGGCGTACGCTTCGGCCTGCGCGTCGAGGGCAAGACCCTGGACGACATGTACAAGAAGACTCGCGCCGCCGGCTTCGGCGCCGAGGTCCGCCGCCGCATCATGATCGGCACCTACGTGCTGTCGGCCGGCTATTACGACGCCTACTACACCAAGGCGCAGAAGGTGCGCCGCCTGATCGCCGACGACTTCGCGCGCGCGTTCGAGCAGGTGGACGTCATCCTCACCCCCACCGCCCCCTCGGCGGCGTTCGGCATCGGCGACAATTCCGACGATCCGGTGACCATGTGGCTGAACGACGTGTTCACCATCCCCACCTCGCTGGCCGGCCTGCCCGGCCTGTCGCTGCCTGCCGGCCTCAGCACCGACGGCCTGCCGCTCGGCCTGCAGCTGATCGGCCGTCCGTTCGACGAGGAAACCGTGTTCAAGGTGGCCGGCGTGATGGAATCCGCCGCTCAGTTCACCGCGCTCCCGGAGGGTGTGTGATGGCTTATCTGATCCAGGGCGAGACTTGCGACTGGGAGATCGTCATCGGTCTCGAGGTCCACGCGCAGGTGATCTCCAATTCCAAGCTGTTCTCGGGCGCCTCGACCCTGTTCGGCGGCGAGCCCAATTCCCAGGTCAGCTTCGTCGATGCCGGCTTCCCCGGCATGCTGCCGGTGATCAACGAAACCTGCGTCGAGCAGGCGGTGCGCACCGGTCTGGGCCTGAAGGCGCAGGTCAACCTGACCAGCGTCTTCGCCCGCAAGAACTACTTCTACGCCGACCTGCCCCAGGGCTATCAGATCAGCCAGTACGACCTGCCCATCATCGGCGAAGGCACCCTGTTGATCGACTTGCCCGACGGCACCACCAAGCCGGTCGGCATCGAGCGCCTGCACCTGGAGCAGGACGCCGGCAAGTCCATCCACGACCAGCACCCAAGCAAGTCGTTCATCGACCTGAACCGCTCGGGCGTGGCGCTGATGGAGATCGTGTCCAAGCCGGACATGAGCT
>DATJKV010000284.1:0-5561 GCA_035491155.1 Magnetospirillum sp.
CTGGTGCTGTGGGCCGACGCCGGCGTCGCGCCGGCGGAGATCTGGGGCGAGCTGGCACGCCGTGAGGGCACGTCCGGGCACCAGCGCCACGACGACAAGGGAGCCTGAGCGATGGCCTACGATCCCAACAACGTGTTCGCCAAGATCCTGCGCGGCGAGATCCCGTGCAAGAAGGTGCATGAGGACGACCACACCCTGGCCTTCCACGACATCAACCCCCAGGCCCCCGTGCATGTGCTGGTGATCCCCAAGGGCGCCTATGTGGACATGAACGATTTCGCCGAGCGCGCCCCCGAGACCGAGGTCGCCGCCTTGTTCCGCGCCGTGAAGAAGGTTTCCGAGATGATGGGGGTGGACGGCCCCGGCTATCGCATGATCGCCAATATCGGCGCCGACAGCGGCTCGGAAGTGCCCCATCTGCACATCCACGTCTGCGGCGGCCGCCATCTCGGCCGGATGATCCCCAGGGAGTAGGGTCAGACGCCGAGCCGATAGCCTCCCGCCTCGGTCACCAGCAGGGTGGCGTTGGTGGGATCGGCTTCGATCTTGCGGCGTAGGCGGTAGATGTGGGTTTCCAGGGTGTGGGTGGTGACCGCCGCCGAATAGCCCCACACCTCGGCCAGCAGGGTTTCCCGCGCTACCACGCCGCCGGCCTGGTGCAGGCGGGTCAAGATGGCGGCCTCCTTGTCGGTGAGGCGCACCCTGCGGCCGGCATCGTCCTCCAGCAGCCGTGCCGTCCGGTCGAAGCGCCAAGGGCCCAGTATCACGGGCCCGGCGAACGATGCCGGATTGGCCAAGGTGTCCTCGATGCGGGCCAGCAGCGGCGCCAGCCGCACCGGTTTGGCCAGCACCAGCATGGGCACGCCGCAATTGGCCAGGGTAGCCAGGATCACCGGGTCGGCCACGATCAGGTCGACGCCGCCCAATACCCCCGCCTGATCGCGGGCGGACACGCGATGGCCGGCCCCCTCCAGCACTTCGGCCAGGGTCTGGCGAGCCAATGGATCGCTGTCGATCAGAAGAATGTGGCGCTGGGAAATCGTCGGCCCCATGGCGCAATTCACCAAAGTCTGCCCAGGTATATACGGAACGCGGGCCTAGCGGAACCCACGCCCTTTTTCGCGGCGCGGAAAACCGCTATGGTGCCGCCCTTGCTTGTTTAGAGACCCTGGCATGAGGCCGTTGGATACCACTCCCGGGCCGGAGCAGCCCACCCCCGCCCCGCTGATCGCGGTCGATCGCGCCATCGCCGAACTGCGTCGCGGCGGTGCCGTCGCCGTGCTGGCGGAGGATGGCCGGGTGCTGCACGCCCTGGCCGCCGAGGCGGTGACGCCCGAAACCCTGGCCCAGCTGGCGGCCGGGGCCGGCTCGGCGCCGCGGCTGGCGGTGACCGGGCGCCGCGCCCGCGTGCTGGGGCTGGCGGCCGAGGACGCCGGGGTCAGCCTGCTGGATCGTGATCTGTCGGCCGAATGCGTGGCCACCTTGGCCGATCCCTGCCTGTCCGGCCCGCATCCCCAGTTAGGCGACCTGAAGGCCGTTTCCGCCGAGGGCCCCACGGTCCAGGCGGTGACCCTGGCCAAGCTGGCGCGGCTGCTGCCGGCGGTGGTGGTGGCCGAGGCCAAGGCGGTGTTGTCCAGTCAGGTGGCGGTGGCCGCCGCCGACATCGCCGCCTATCAAATTAATGCCGCCCGCACATTGCGGGTGGTGTCGCAGGCTCGCGTACCGCTGTCCGAGGCCGAGAACGCCCGTATCGTGGCTTTCCGCCCTGCCGATGGTGGCATTGAGCATTTGGCCATCGTCATCGGCGAGCCCGACGTGGATCAGCCGGTGCTGACCCGCTTGCATTCCGAGTGCTTTACCGGCGACCTGCTGGGGTCGTTGCGCTGCGATTGCGGCGACCAGTTGAAGGGCGCCATCGCCGAGATCGCACAAGGAGGCAGCGGCGTGCTGCTATACCTGGCGCAGGAAGGCCGTGGCATCGGCCTGGTCAACAAGCTGCGCGCCTACCAACTGCAGGACGATGGTTTCGACACCCTGGACGCCAATCTGCAGCTGGGTTTCGACGACGACGAGCGCATCTACCAGCCGGCAGCGCAGATGCTGCGGCTGTTGGGTATCGGCGCCGTGCGCCTGCTCACCAACAACCCGGCCAAGGTGGGCCAGCTGGCCGCCCACGGCATCCAGGTGGCCGAGCGGGTGCCCCACGTCTTCCCCGCCAACGACCACAACAAGTCGTATTTGCGCACCAAGGCCACCCGGGGCGGCCATCTTTTCTAGGTGACCGGCACTTTCTGCCGGTCCGGGGCGGTATGGCCGCCGCTAAATCCCAGGAAATCCGGGCTTTTCTTTTTGGCACAGGGCTTGCGTAGGTAAGCGCGGCCCTTGCCATCAGGTGAAGCATGAGCGTTTCCGCCGTCGCCCCGACCCCGTTCTACCAGGACCCCGAGCGTCTGCCCATCGGGCTGCCCAAATCCGCCGAGTCCACCGACCAGGCGGCGGCGAGTGCTGACGGCAAGCACCTGAGCATGTTCGCCGAGGGCGACGACGCGCCCAGTTTCTGGGATCTCCTCGACGTCATCAATCCGCTGCAGCACATTCCCATCGTCAACGACATCTACCGCGACCTCACCGGCGACAAGATCGGCGTGGGCGCCCGCCTGCTGGGCGGCACCCTGTTCGGTGGCCCCATCGGCCTGGCCGCCGCCACGGTCAATTGCCTGGTGGAGGAAAGCACCGGCAAGGATACGGGCGAGCATCTGTTGGCCCTGTTCAAGGATGACGAACCGGAATCGCCGCAGGCCCCCGCTCCCACCATGGTGGCCGATTCTGCCAAGACCGATTCACCTGCCGCCGCCCCGGCCGTCTCCTCCTCTCCGGCCCAGGCGGCGGCCCCTTCTGCTACGGCCGCTCCGGTGATCGCCCTGCCCCAAGCCGGCGGCACTGCCGGCGGCTCGCAGCCCATGGTGTTCACCCTGGACGGCATGCAGCCTGCCCCCATCGCCCCAGTGGCTGCCGAGCCGGCGGCCACGGCCGCCACTCCGGCCGCTGCGGTGGCCGTGGCTCAGGCGGCACCGCGTCCGCTGATTGGGCCGCAGGCCCGGGTGATGCCGACACCGGCCCGGGTCAACGCCGGCGCCACTCCGCTGACCCCGGTCACCGTGCCGGTTTCGGGCACCTCCGCCCGGTCAAACGTGCCGGTCACCGGCCGTGCTCCCAACGCCGCTTCGGCCGTGGCCGCGCAGAAGGCGCTGGCCGCCCAGCCCAATGCCGGCAACAATCCCATGCTGCCGCCCGTCGACGCCCAGGGCCAGACCGCCGCCGGCCCCGATTGGTTCACCGCGGCGTGGGGCCAGGCGCTGGACAAGTACCAGCGCGCCAATCAGCTGAACGGCAAGAATGCCGCCGGCAGCACCACGTCGACGCTGGAATAAGGTTCAGGCGGCGCCGTAATCGCGGGCGCCGAAAATGGCCGAGCCCACCCGCACATGGGTGGCGCCCAGGCGGATGGCGGCGGCAAAGTCACCGCTCATTCCCATGCTCACCACCGCAAGGCCGTTGCGCGCCGCCGCTTCCGCCAGCATGCGGAAATGGGGTTCGGGGTCTTCATCCACCGGCGGGATGCACATCAAACCGACCACCGGCAGCTTGTACTCATCGCGGCACAGCTTCAGCATGGAATCGATGGAATCCGGGTGAAGACCGGCCTTCTGCGTCTCCAGCCCGGTGTTGACCTGAATAAGGCAGGGCACCACACGGCCGGTGCGCTCCATCTCGTCGGCCAGGGCGCGGGCCAGCTTGGGGCGGTCCACCGTCTCGATGACGTCGAACAGCGCTACCGCCTCACGCACCTTGTTGGTCTGCAAGGGGCCGATCAGATGAAGCTCGATGCCGGGAAAGGCCTCTTTCAGTTCCGGCCACTTGCCCTTGGCCTCCTGTACCCGGTTCTCGCCGAACACACGCTGGCCGGCCGCCAGGGCCGGGCGGATGGTGTCGGCGTCGTGGGTCTTGGATACCGCCACCAGGGTGACGGAGGCGGCGTCGCGGCCAGCTTCGCGGGCGGCGTCGGTAATGCGTTGCTTGACAGTGGCGAGGGCTTGGGTGATGTCGGTCAAGGGATGAACCCGTGGTGGTGATGAGGCGGTGGCGGTGACCCTAGCAAACCATGCGCGGCGGCAAAAGCGCGCGCTGATCCTGGTCAGCGACGATCAGCGTCTGCCCGACCCCGCGCCGGTGATGGCCCGGCTGCCGGCCGGCACCCTGGTGCTGCTGCGCCACTACGGCGCCGCCGATCGTTCCGCTGTTGCCCGCAGGCTAGCCCTGTTGGCGCGGCGGCAGCGGCAGAAGCTGCTGGTGGCCGGGCCCGACTGGCGGCTGGCGGCGGCGGTGGGCGCGGCCGGCGTCCACTTGCCCGACGGGATCGCACGGCAGGGGGTGCCGGCGGGGCTGCGGCTGTGGCTGCGGACCGGAAGGCTGCTCAGCGTGGCCTGCCATGACCGCTCCGGGCTGGCACGTGCCGCCCGCCTGGGGGCGGACATGGCTTTGCTGTCGCCGGTGTTTCCCACCGCCAGCCATCCCGGTGCCCCCAGCCTGGGGACGTACCGGTTCGCCCTGTGGGCGCAGGCCGCCGGTGTGCCGGTGGTGGCGCTGGGCGGGGTGAACGCGGTCAGCGCCAGGGGCTTGCGCTTCTGCGCCGGCTATGCCGCCATCGACGGTTTGCTTTAGACAAAAAAAGGCGGCCGAAGCCGCCCTTTCCCCAATTTGGACCAGCCCTTGGGTTAGAAGGCCAGCGACAGGCCCGACATGACGACCCAGCCCTTGTTGTTGTCGGCATCGGCCGAGGTCTCGCCGGTGTACTTGACGTAACCGGCCGAGGCCAGCACGTCCACGCCAGGGCCCAGGGAGTACTTGCCCGAGGCCTGGTAAACCTCTTCCTTGAGGTCGGCGGCGATGGTGGTCGAGCCTTCGGCTTGTGAGTGCAGGTAGGAGAAGCTCACGGCGTACGGGCCGGAGGCATAGTTGATGCCGGCGTCCCAGACATAGCCCTTGCCGCTGTTGAAGCCGAAGGCAACCTTGTCCTCGATGTTGCGGTACGAGCCGCCGACGGTGAAGCCCTTGTAGGACAGGTTGGTGCCGACGCTCCACTCGACGTTGGCGTCGCCGTGGTAGCCCAGGCCGGCGGTCGGGTTCTGGGCGCTGGTGACGGCGCGGGTCATGTTGTACCAGACATAGCCGGCCGACACCTTGACGCCGAAATCGCCGTAGGTGTTGGCATACAGGGCGCCGACGCCATAGCCGGGAACGGCACCTTGAGTGTTGCCGTTCAAGGTGTTCACGCTAGCGCCCTCAACACCGCGGAAATCTTCCGACAGCACATTGGGGATGTAGGTGGCGCCGACGGTCAGGCCGTAGAAGGATGGCGACACATAGGTGACCTTATCCGAGTTGTCGTCGGTATCGATCTCGGTGGTCGCGCGCACGCCCAGGGCGCCCGCATTCCAGGTGCCCGGCTGGGCGATGGCCTGGTTACCGGTCAGGATGGCGCGGTTGCCCCAATTGCCGGC
>DATJKV010000285.1:0-5813 GCA_035491155.1 Magnetospirillum sp.
GGCGTGTTCGCCGGCACGTAGATACGGCGCGGCGGATTAGGGCCGGGCAGAGCCGCCAGCACCGAATCCATGAACACCGTGGCACCGGTGGCGGGCTCGACGCCGCCGGCCAGATAGCGGCCGCCACGTCCCAGCTCGCCCGACAGGTTGCGGGCGAACAGGGTGAAGGCGATGCCGGTATGATATTCGAATCCGCGGTTTTCCACCGGATCCACCGTCAGGGTGACCTCGGGCGCCGCCTCGGCGATCAGCGCCACCACCTGGGCCAAGCGGTCGCGCTCGGCGGCGGCGGCCGGCGGAAGGTCCAGCCCCGAGAGAATGTCCAACGCCCGGTCGGCCGGGCCGACAGCCGACAGCAACGCCGACAGCAGCGGCGCGGCCGGACCGCCCATGGCGGCAACAGCGGCGGCATCCTTGTGATCCAGGCTGCCGCGCAAGGTCTCGCCGGCCGAAAGCTTGAGCTCGTCCAGCAGGGTCGGCACCAGGGTCGGCAGCGACAGGTCGATGGAGACTCCGGGTACACCCAGTTCCACCAGCGCCTCGGCCGCCAGCACCGCCACCTCGGCGTCGGCGGCGGCGGAATCGCTGCCGATCAGCTCGATGCCGGCCTGGCCGAACTGGCGCTCGGGCCGCAGCTGCGAGCCCTTCACCCGCAGCACCTGACCGGCGTAGGACAGGCGCAGGGGACGCGGCGCCCCGGCCAGCCGGGTGGTGGCGATGCGGGCCACCTGGGGCGTCATGTCGGCGCGCACGCCCATCATCTTCTGGCTGTGCGGATCCATGACGCGGAAGCACTGAGCGGCGGTGGCGGCACCGCCACCGGCCAGCAGGGTTTCCTCGAATTCGATCAGCGGCGGCTTGACCCGCTCGTAGCCTTGCGCGGCGAAATGCGCCATCAGCCGCCCGGCCACGATGGCCTCGTGCTCGGCGTCAAGGGGAAGGATGTCGCGCAGGCCCGCGGGAAGCAGCGCCCGGTTGGCAAAATCGTTCATTCGAAGACTGTCTGCACCGTGTCAGGACATGACCCGCCGAAGGCAGGACGGCAACCCGCCCGGTTTATCGCGTTTGCCCGGCAACGGCAAACGGAATGTGCCGAAGCCCTAGGGGCAAAACCCAATTAATTCATCGCCAGCGTTGGCTTTCCAAGGTGCCATGGCAGGCGCCGTGATGGCGATGCTGGTTGCATCGCCGAATGCGGCAACTGCCCTCCCGGGGCGTCAGACGGCTAGCGCGATGCATCCAGCATCGCGCTACGCCCTCTTCCTGCCAGGCAGGCAGTTTTGCCTCGGCGCTGGCGATGAATTAATTGGTTTTGCCCCTAGAACTTGCCCCGCTCGCCCAGCATCTCCAAGGCAGCCATGACGCCCTTCGAGGCCTCGGCCGCCTTGTTGACGCACTCCACCGCCCCCACCAGATCGCCCGCCTTGAAACGCTTGGCCGCCTCGATGCCGTGCATGTGCACCAAGCGGTGCGGCTCGGCCATCTGGGCGAAGGCAGGGTGGTTGAGGATGGACGGGTCGGTCAGGTTGGCGCACCACTTGCCCAGGCGGCAACTGGTGTGGTCGGCCAATTCGTCCGGGTTGAGGCTTTCGCGCCCCACCAGCATGTCGGCCAGACGTTTGCGCCAGATCATATGGTCCGACTTGGCCACATGGATGGTGGCGTCGGGAATATCCAGCTTCAGCATTTCCTGCAGCGAACCCGCAATGAGCTTGCTGGAGGCGTCCATCATATCGGCGACCTTGGAGACCGAGGCCACATTGCGGGTGGACATCTCGGCGATGACGCCGACCCCGTCAGCCACCTCGGCCGACGCGGCGGTCTGCTGGCTGAGGATGGCGGCGATATCCCCCATCATGCGGGTGACCTGGGCCACCTGCTCGGCCATCTCGCCCATGGTGCCGCCGGTGGCATGGATGACCTCCTGCCCCTGCTCCACCGCGCGGGCACCACCCTCCATGCTGCGCACGATGTCGCCCATTTCCTGGCGCAGGTGCTCGATGCGGCTACGAATGTCCTCGGTGGCTTTGGCGGTCTGGTTGGCCAAATGCTTGACCTCGGTAGCCACCACGGCGAAGCCCTTGCCCGCCTCGCCGGCGCGCGCCGCCTCGATGGTGGCGTTGAGCGCCAGCAGGTTGGTCTGCTTGGCGATGGCCTCGATCTGGTTGACGATGCCACCGATCTGGGCCGAGGCCTGGGCCAACGCCTCCACTTTGCCCATGGCCTCCTCCACCGCGCCGGCGATGGTGGCCATGGCGGCCACCGCACGCTCGGCCGATTGATGGCCGGCAACCGCCGTTTCATGCGCCAGGCGGGCTTCGGCGGCAGCCGAATTGGAGCTTTTGGATATCTCGTTGACGCTGTGGACCAGTTGTTCCGAGGCGGCAGCGATGGTCTGGCTGCGGTGGTCCACCTCGTGGATATCGCGCATCATGCCGGCGATCTCGGTGACCGCCTCGCTGACGTTGACCGACATGGAGACGTCCTGCTTGAGCTGGACCTGCGCCAAGCCCTCCAGCCGCCCGGCCAACTCTTTCAGCTTGCCGCTGAGGCGGCACTGGCCAGGGGGCACCGCGTGGTAGCGGCCGGCGATCATCATGTCGATGATGCCTTCGATATCGCCCAGCTTTTGTCCCAGCGCCTCGTCCTCGGGACAGGCGACATCCGTCTGCCGGTTGCCAAACTCCCCCATCGCCCCCTCCGCTCTATCCTCAGCCAAACCGAAAGTATGGCCCCGTCGGCGAGCCTATACCGCAGCACCATCACCAAACAACAGCGGGATTGATTAACTCCAGGTTATCAGCAGCAAAAAGGGGAGGCTCGAAGAGCCTCCCCTAAATGATAGCCAAGCCTGGGTCTGCGAAACCGCGGCTTTAGAAGGACAGCGCCTTGGCCTGAACCACCTGCGGCAGCGCGCGGACCTCTTCGATGATCTTGTCGGTCAGCGGCTGATCGACCTGGGCCAGCAGGATGGCGTCGCCGCCCGCATTGGCGCGGCCCAGGTGGAAGGTGGCGATGTTGACGCCGTGGCGGCCCAACAGCGAACCCAGCGCACCGATGAAGCCGGGCTTGTCCTGGTTGGTGACGTAGAGCACGTGGGGGCCCAGCTCGGCCTCGATCGGAATGCCCTTGATCTCGACCAGGCGGGGCTTGTCGCCGCCGAACAGGGTGCCGGCCACCGAACGCGAGCGGACCTCGGTGGTCACGGTGACGCGCACCAGGGTGTGGTAGTCGCCCTCACGCGCGTTCTTGGTCTCGGAGACGTCGATGTTGCGCTCCTTGGCGATCACCGGCGCGTTGACCATGTTGACCGATTCCACCATGGGCTTGAGCAGCCCTTCCAGGATGATGGCGGTCAGCGGCTTGGTGTTGAGGCCGGCGACACCGCCCTCGTACTCGATGGAGACGGCCTTCACCGCATGTTCGGTGAGCTGGCCGGCGAAGCTTCCCAGCTGGCCCGCCAGCTTCATGTAGGGCTTCAGCTTGGGCGCGTCCTCGGCCGACACCGACGGCATGTTGAGCGCGTTGACAACGGCGCCGGTCAGCAGGTAATCGGCCATCTGCTCGGCCACCTGCAGCGCCACGTTCTCCTGGGCTTCCGAAGTGGAGGCGCCCAGATGCGGGGTGCACACCACCTTGTCGTTGCCGAACAGGATGCTCTCCTTGGCCGGCTCGACCTTGAACACGTCCAACGCGGCACCGGCCACCTGGCCGGCTTCCAGGGCCGCCTTCAGGTCTTCTTCGACGACCAGGCCGCCACGGGCGCAATTGATGATGCGCACGCCCTTCTTCATCTTGGCGATGGCCTTGGCGTCGATGACGTTCTTGGTCGCCTCGGTCAGCGGGGTGTGCAGGGTGATGAAGTCGGCCCGCGTGAACAGGGTGTCCAGGTCCACCTTCTCGATGGTCAGGTCCTTGGCACGCTCGGCCGACAGGAACGGGTCGTAGGCCACCACCTTCATGCGCAGGCCCAGGGCGCGGTCGGCGACGATGGCGCCGATATTGCCGCAGCCGATGATGCCCAGCGTCTTGCCGGTCAGCTCGACGCCCATGAACTTGGACTTCTCCCACTTGCCGGCGTGGGTCGAGGCGTTGGCCTGGGGAATGTCGCGGGCCAGGGCGAACATCATGGCGATGGCGTGTTCGGCGGTGGTCACCGAATTGCCGAAGGGCGTGTTCATCACCACGATGCCGCGCGCGGTGGCGGCGGGAACGTCGACGTTATCGACGCCGATGCCGGCACGGCCGACCACCTTCAGGTTGGTGGCGGCAGCCAGGATGTCGGGCGTGACCTTGGTGTTGGAACGGATAGCCAGGCCATCGTACTGGCCGATGATGGCCTTCAGCTCGTCGGGGGCCAGGCCAACCTTGACGTCGGTCTCGATGCCGCGATCCTTGAAAATCTGGACGGCGGCGGCGCTCAGTTTGTCGCTGATCAGAACCTTGGGCATTGCGTGTCCTTCCCCCGAGGGAAATGGAGCGCCGGCGGCTTGCGCCGACGCTCCTTCCGGCTGATGTCTTGGATTATTGGACCTTGGGCGCAAACTCCGCCTCGACCTGGGCGAACGCCCAGTCCAGCCACGGGGTCAACGCCTCGATGTCCTTAGTTTCGACGGTGGCACCGCCCCACACGCGCAGGCCCGGAGGGGCATCGCGGTAGGCGCCGATGTCATAGGCCACCTTTTCCTTGTCCAGCAGCGAGACGATCTTCTTGGCCGCCGCCGCCTGGTCGTCGGCGGACAGCTTGGCGAAGAAGGGCGCCTTGATGGCGATGCAGATGGAGGTGCAGGAACGGACCTTGGCGTCCTTGGCCAGGTTTTCGGCCCACGACGACTTGTCCATCCAGCCCTGCAAGGCCTTCAGGTTCGCTTCCGAGCGGGAGATCAGGGCCTTGAGGCCGCCGAGGGACTCGGCCCACTTCAAGGCGTCGATCTGGTCTTCCACGGCGATCATCGACGGCGTGTTGATGGTCTCGCCCTTGAAGATGCCTTCGCTCAGCTTGCCGCCGCTGGTCATGCGGAAGATCTTGGGCAGCGGCCAGGCCGGCTTGTAGCTCAAGAGGCGTTCGACGGCACGCGGGGACAGCACCAGCATGCCGTGCGCGCCCTCGCCACCCAGTACCTTCTGCCAGGACCAGGTGACCACATCCAGCTTGTCCCACGGCATGTCCATGGCGAACACCGCGCTGGTGGCGTCGCAAATGGTCAGGCCCTGGCGATCGGACTTGATCCAATCGCCGTTGGGAACGCGGGCACCGCCGGTGGTGCCGTTCCAGGTGAACACCACGTCGCGCGAGAAATCGACCTGGGACAGGTCGGGCAGCTGGCCGTAAGGGGCCTTGAACACGCGGGTGTCCTCGAGCTTGAGCTGCTTGGTGACGTCGGTCACCCAGCCCTCGCCGAAGCTTTCCCAGGCCAGCATGTCGATGCCGCGGGCGCCCAAGAGCGACCACAGCGCCATCTCGACGGCACCGGTATCCGAGGCCGGCACGATGCCGATCCGGTAATCATCGGGAATGCCCAGCACGGAGCGGGTGCGGTTGATCACCTCCTCCAGCTTGGCCTTGCCGATCTTGGCACGATGGGAACGGCCCACGGGCGTATCGGACAGGACCTCGAAGGACCAGCCGGGACGCTTGGCGCAGGGACCGGAGGAGAAATTGGGATTGGCGGGCCGAACAGCCGGCCGCGGAAGCTCACTCATAAGGAAACCCTCCCTCGCAGAAGGGGCGCGGCCCGTTGGGGGGCCGTGGCCCGAGGGGAGTGTAGCAGGGCCGAGGGGGCAAGCAAGCGGCGTGTTTGAGAGGGTGTCTA
>DATJKV010000286.1:0-5416 GCA_035491155.1 Magnetospirillum sp.
ATCTCGCCGATCTCGTCGGTGCGCTCCAGCGCCGGCACGGTGACGTCCAGCTTGCCGCCGGCCAGTTCGCCCATGGCATCGGTCATGCGGGTGATGGGCACCAGGATCGAGCGGGCGATCAGGTAGGCGAAGGCTAGGCCCAAACCGATGGCGATCAAGCTGAGCACGCCGGTCAGCGCCTTCTGCGACGACACGGTGGACAAGGTGGCGTCACGCAGGCTGGCAAGCTCGCTCAGCTCGGTGTCGCGCACCTGGGCGGCCAGTTCGGCGAATTTGGCGCCGCGCGGGGCGAGTTCCTTGCTGACGACGGTGTCGAGGTCGTTGGTGGAGGTCACCGTCTCGGCGAAGGCCTGCTGGTACTGGGCCATCTGCGCCACCGCTTGGTCGGCCTGGCGGCGCAGCTGGGCGTCCTTCTCGCTCTCGGCGATGGCCTTCAGCTTCTCCAGCGCCAGGTCCAACTGCTGCTTGGCGTCCTCGCCCTGCTTGGCCTGCGGGGTAATGAGGTAGCGAGCCACGAACAGGCGGGCATTGAGCAGTTGCTCGGTGGCGCGGCCGGCGGCCACCACCTGCTCGCCGCCGCGCGAGGCGATGGCGTCGCGGTATGCCTGCATGGCGGTTAGCGCCTTGGAGCCCAGCGGGATCAGCGTGTCGTTGAGCAGCGACTTGTTGCGCTCACTCAGGGTCACGGCCCTGTTGATCAGGGTGCCGTATTCGGCGATCAGCCGGGCCATTTCCTCGGTCTTGGCCTTGCGGTCCGTACCCGCCGCCGCGGTGTCAGCCTCCAGAATCTTCTTCTGCAGGTCGGCATGGATGGCACGCACGCGTCCCAGCGCCGTGGTGTCGTCCTTTTCCGTGTAAAGGATGACGTTGCGGCGCATGTCGGCCACGTCACGGTCGATCTGCTGGATCAGCACGGTATCGGTCGCCCCGGTGGCATAGCGGCCGACGTTGCCGCCCACGGTGACGAAGCCGGAAAAGCCCAGGCCGGCCACCAGCGCCAGCAGGATCAGGATGCCGAAAAAGCCGCCGTAGATGCGCTTGCGGACGGTAAGGCCTGTAGTCATAGCTTAATTCCCTTCGCCCCAATCCTGTCAGGCGGCCAGCGTGGCCGACAGGTCCCCAAAGGCATCGAAATCGAAGACACAGTCGAGGTCGAGCAGCGCGACCATGCGCCCTTCGACACCGACCAATCCGGTCAGGAAGCCGTGCGCGCTGGCGTGGTCCAACTGCGGCACCGGCTGGATGTCGCCAGTGGCGACGGTGATGATGTCGGCGACCGCATCCACCAGGATGCCCGCCACGCGGGAGCCCACGGCCACGACGATGATGACGTGGCGGGCCGATGCGTCGGTGCGCGCCGCGCTGAAGCGGGCGCGCAGATCCAGGATCGGCACGATGGCGCCGCGCAGGTTGATGACGCCGCGGATGAAGGCGGGCGTGTTGGGAAGCTCGGTGGTGGCGGTCCAGCCCTTGATCTCGCGGATGGCCATGATGTCCACCCCGTACTCCTCGTCTCCGATGGTGAACGAGATGAACTGCTTGGTGGATGTATCCGACATGGAACCTCGAGCAGTGACGATTTGGTCGTGCGCCAAAGATGCGACAGCGCGACACAATACAGGATAACCATCGCGCGGCAAAGGGTTCCGGATGATGGGAAAGTATTAGTTCAGAAGAAGTTAATGGACGGAAGTTCCCGGCGGCCGCGACAGCGTATCGCGCAGCGCCTGACGCAGTTCGGGTGGCTGGATTGGCTTGTGCAGGACCGAGAAGCCGCTGGCTTCCGCTTCCCGCAACCGCTCGGGCGCAGTGTCGCCGGTGATGATGATACTGGGGATTGAGGCGGCAAAGTAATCGCGGATGTGGGCCACCGCCTCGGTTCCGGTGCGGCCTTCGCGCAGGCGATAATCGGCCAGGATGATGCTGGGCGTGGTGCCGAGCGACTGAAGCTGGGCCATGGCCTCGGCCTCGGAAGTTGCCGCCAGCACCCGATAGCCCCAGCTTTGCAGCACCATGGACAGACCCTTCAGCACGAAGGGCTCGTCGTCGATGAGCACGACCCACCGGTTGTTTTCTGTGAGTGCTGAGCGGTGGCGGGGGCGGGGATGGGGCGCGGCGGCGGCCGAGGACAGCGCCACCTCGATGGAGAAAACCGAGCCCAGGCCAGGACGCGAGCGTACGGTAATTTCGTGGCCCAACAGGCGCGCCAGACGGTCGACGATGGCCAGGCCCAAGCCTAGGCCCTGATTGCGGTCCCGCTCGGGATTGCCCAACTGGGTGAATTCCTCGAAAATTTCCTTAGTGCGCTCGGGCGGGATGCCGATGCCCGTGTCATGCACCTGGATGCTGAGCATGCCGTCACGCCGGCGGCAGCCCAACAGGATGCTGCCGTGCGTGGTATAGCGCACCGCATTTGCCACCAGATTTTGGATGATGCGGGCCAGCAGCGCCGGGTCGCTGCGCACCATGGCGGTGGTGCGTGCCACCCGCAGCGTCAGACCCTTGTCGCGGGCCAGCGGGGCGAAGTCGGCGGCGACGCGGTCCAATACCGAGTTTACGCTGAAATCCGTCTCCTTGGGGGTGACCAGGCCGGCATCCAGGCGCGACACGTCCAGCAGGGAATCCAGCAGGACGTTCAGTCCTTCCAGCGAGTTCTGCAGGTCATCGAGGATGGGCTTGGTCGGGTGGTCGCGCAGATTGTGCGCTAACGCCGAGGCAAAGAAGAAGATGGCCTGGACCGGCTGGCGCAGGTCGTGGCTGGCTGCGGCCAGGAACTTGGTCTTGGCCATGTTCGCCCGCTCGGCCTCGATCCTGGCGGACTCGGCCACCTCGCGGGCGTGTTCGGCGGTGTCGCGGGCACGGCGCAGATCCTCTTCGTGCCGGCGGGTTTCGCTCATGTCCCGCGACACTGCGGCGAAGCCGGTCGGCCTGCCGTCGTCCGAGCATAATGCGGTGATGACCTCGTGCACCAGGAACGGGGTGCCGTCGCTGCGGATGCGTGTCCCTTCTTCCTCATGGCGGCCCTCGGTGCGGGCAATCTCCAGAAGGTGGGGGCCGTCGCCCTCGGGGCTGGGCGGGCGGAACAGGGACAGGGGCTGCCCCTCGGCTTGTTCGGCAGTCCAGCCGTACAGGCGCTGAGCCCCCGGGTTCCAGGCGATCACCCGACCTTCCGGAGACAGCATGATGATAGCGTAATCGCGCACGCCCTCGACCAGGGCGCGGAAGCGCTCGTCGGCGACGCGCAAGGCCTCGTCCACCGCCTTGCGCTCGGTAATGTCGCGCACGAAGCCCGCGAAGATGCGCCCGCCCGCCACCGCCGCTTCGCCCACCGCCAAATCCATGGGGAAAACCGCGCCATCCTTGCGTCGACCCTGCACCTCACGGCCCAGGCCGATGATCTTGGCCTGACCGGTCTCCTTGTAATTGCGCAGGTAGCCGTCGTGTTCACTGCGATAGGGCTCCGGCATCAACATCTTGACATTGCGTCCGACCATCTCGACCGCGCGGTAGCCGAAAATGCGCTCGGCCGCCGGGTTGACGCTGCGAACGATGCCGGTATCATCGATGGTGATGACACCGTCTACCGCCGCCTCCAGAATGGCGCGGTTGCGGGCCTCCGAATCACGCAGTCGGCTTTCGGTGCGTTTGCGTTCCGAAATATCGCGCACGGTTCCGGCGAACATCCGCCGGCCGCCAATGCGGGCTTCGCCCACGGCTAGGTCCATGGGGAAGGTGGTGCCATCCTTGCGCAGGCCCTGGACCTCACGGCCCAAGCCGATGATCTTGGCCTGGCCGGTACGCAGATAGTTGCGCAGATAGTTGTCGTGGCGCGAATGGTCAGGCTCGGGCATCAACATCTTGATGTTGCGCCCCAGCACCTCTTCCTGCCGGTAGCCGAAGATCTTCTCGGCGGCCCGGTTGAAGCTTTCGAGGCGGCCTTGTTCGTCGATGGTGATGATGCCGTCCACGGCGGCATCCAGGATCGCGTCGGTGCGGGCTTCCATGTGCATCAGCCGCACCTCGGTCCCCACGTCGCGGCGACGGCCCAGCGAAAACCCCACCGCGCCGCCGGCGACGGCGCAAGCGACGGCCAAAAGCACCAGGAACACCCCGTCCGGCATGATATGCCCTCCGGTCGGTCATCATCCAAAGAAGGTTGGACGGAACGACCGGACCGTGAACCCGGGATACCGAACAATGTCGGAGTTCTCCGACCATGGGGATAGGTCGGAGAAGCGGATGCCCCTTAGACCGCTTCCGCTTGGGCGGCGGGGCGAAAGGCCCTGCGCTTGCGCTTCTGGCTCTCGTTGAGCTTCAGAAGCCTGTAGGTGCCCCAGCCCACCAGGATCATGCTGCCAATGAAGGCACCATAGGCGACGGGCCAGGGAACGCCCTGGGTCATCATGGAGAATTCCGACATGCCGCCGATGCCGGCCAGAACGTTGATGGGCATGAAAACCACGCCGGCCACGGTCAGTTTCGACACCTGCTTGTTCTGGTTGACGTTGATGAAGCCCACCGTGGCGTCCATCAAGAAGTTGATCTTTTCAAACAAGAAGGCGGTGTGGCTATTCAGCGATTCGATGTCGCGAATGATCTCGCGCGCGTCTTCCAACTGGGTGGGCGACAGGAAACGGCCGCGCACCAGGAATGAAACGGCCCGCTGGGTATCAAGCATATTGCCGCGGATACGGCCGTTAAGATCCTCTTCTTCGGCAATGTCGGCCAGGATGCGGGTCGCGTCGGAATCGGTGACGCTTTCGCTCAGCACCTTCTTGCCGACGCGGCGGAGCGTGGCGTACGCGTCCTCCAGCGCATCCGCCGAGTACTCCACGTCGGCGGCGTAGAGGGCGAGAAGCAGGTCCAGGCAACCCAAGACCTCGCCCGGCTGGTTGCGCATGCGCAGTCTCTGCAGCCGGAAAACCGGCAGTTCCTCGCCGCGTACGGTGAACAGGATGTTGTCGTGGACGATGAAGGCCACCGGGACGCTGCGCGAGTGTCCTTCGCGGTCGAGCAGGAAATTGGAGTGCAGATGGACCTGTTCGTTCTCTTCCGCGTAGAACCGGGCGCTGGCCTCCAGGTCGGTGAGATCCTCGGGGTCGGGCAGCTCCAGGCCGAAGTGGCGCGAAATCCAGCCCCGCTCGGAGCGCGAGGCGCCCAGCACGTCAACCCAGATTGGGCGCAGGCTTTCCATCTGGCTGCGGCAGGTGACGTCGACGATGCGCACGCGCCCGTTAACCAGCTCGTAGGCGGTGACCTCGCCGGCACGGAATTGAGGCTCGTCGCCGGAGGCCAGGCATTCGCCCAGTGGCGCGGGCATTTCCCAAAGGATGTCGTTCAGGCGGCTGCCATCGATCTGCTGCCACAGGATGTGGGCGTCTTCGGCCGGCAGGGATTCGAGGATGCCGGCGATCTC
>DATJKV010000287.1:0-9090 GCA_035491155.1 Magnetospirillum sp.
CCGGTGTAGGCGGCTGGCCGCCGTCGCGCGACTTCGACAACAAAGGAGCTCTCCATGTTGCGCAAACTTGCAATCGTCCTCTCCATAGCCTGTTCCGTGCTACAGGTTCAGCAGGGCCAGGCTTCCGAGAAAGTCGGGGTAGTGCTCATCCATGGCAAAGCCGGAACGCCTGAGCACATGGGATCGTTGGCTGTGGACCTCGTGGACGCCGGTTATCTCGTGACGATGCCGGAGATGCCGTGGTCCGCCCAGCGCCGCTATGATCGCTCGTTGAGCGAAGCCCACGGCGAAATCGACAGCCAGATCGCCGTCTTGCGGGCCCAGGGTGCCGAAAAGATCGTCATTGCCGGCCACAGCATGGGGGCCAACATGGCCATGGGCTATGCCGCCACCCATGGTGATCGGGTCCATGCTCTCATCGCCTTGGGCCCTGGCCAGACGGTGGAGAGCAACAACTTCGTCGACGCGCTGGGCTCCAGTGTCGCCCAAGCCCGTCGAATGCTGGAAGAGGGGCGTGGCGACGAACTGGTTACCTTTGACGATATGCACCTCGGCAAACTCGGCAAGGTCAACACGTCGGCACGCATCTACCTAAGCTACTTCGACCCGCAGGGCCTGGCCAACATGCCCGCCACCGCCTCGCGGCTCGACATGCCCTTCCTGTGGGCGGTCGGTCGGGCCGACAGGAACATGCTGGTCCGCGGCCGCACCTACGCCTTCGACCACGCCGGCCCTACGCCCTGGAATCGCTATGTGGAGGTCGACGCCGACCATATCCGCAGCGCTCTGTCAGCGGGGCAACTGGCCTAAGCGCTGCCTAATGGTAGCTTCAAGCCGCAGCGACCTCTCAGGTTAGGGATCCCGTGAGTGGCGGGCGCCTTGGCATGAGTCCACCTTCCCAAAGGCGCCCCTCCCGGGGCGCCCCTCTGCATTTTATGTGTCCAGATTTTGCAGCTTACGGGTCACGATTGCAGGTTATGCGTCACCCGACAATCTCACACTCACAACCTACACGTCCAGGTTCGACACCTTCAGGGCGTTGGTCTGGATGAAGTCGCGGCGGGGTTCGACCACGTCGCCCATCAGGGTGGAGAACACCTCGTCGGCGTCGTCGCCGTGGGCCACCTTGACCTGCAACAGCGAGCGGACCTCGGGGTCCAGGGTGGTTTCCCACAGCTGTTCCGGGTTCATCTCGCCCAGGCCCTTATAGCGCTGGATCGAGATGCCCTTCTTGCCCTGGTCCATCACCGAGTTGACTAGCGCGACTGGGCCGCTGATGGCGGTCTGCTTTTCACGGGCGGTGAGGGTGGCGGCGTTCTGGTAGGTGTCGCGCAGGGTGGCGGCCAGTTCGTTCAGCTTGCGTGCCTCGGCCGAGCGGATGATGGCCGAATCCAGCAGGTGGGTCTCGGTGACGCCGCGCAGGGTGCGGCGGAACACCCAGCTGGTGCCCTCCAGCCATTCGCCGGTCCAGCCGCGCTCCAGCTCGTTCTCCAGCGCGTCCAGGCGGGCGGCGACGGTGGCGGCCATGGCGCGGCCGGCATCGGCTTCGGTCAGCAGCGCCGGCGACAGGGCGCCGGCGATGGCGGCCTGTTCGACGATGCGCATGGGCACGCGGCGCGACAGCGGGGCCAGCAGGTTGCGCACGGCGCGCGCCTGCTCGGTCAGGCCGCGCAGGTCGGCGCCGGCCACCTGGGCCCCGCCGGCCAGCGTCAGCACCGCGTCGGCCAGGCCGCCGTCGATCAGGTATTCCTCCATGGCCCGCTCGTCCTTGAGGTAGACCTCGCTTTGTCCGCGCTTGGCGCGGTACAGCGGCGGCTGGGCGATGTACAGATAACCCTTCTCGATGATGTCGGGCATCTGGCGGAAGAAGAAGGTCAGCAGCAGGGTGCGGATGTGGGAGCCGTCCACGTCCGCGTCGGTCATGATGATGATCTTGTGGTAGCGGATCTTGCCGATGTTGAAGTCTTCACGGCCGATGCCGGTGCCCATGGCGGCGATCAGGGTGCCGATTTCGGCGGAAGACAGCATCTTGTCGAAGCGGGCGCGCTCCACGTTCAGGATCTTGCCCTTGAGCGGCAGGATGGCCTGGTTGGCGCGGTTGCGACCCTGCTTGGCGGAACCGCCGGCCGAGTCACCCTCGACGATGAACAATTCGGACAGCGCCGGGTCGCGCTCCTGGCAGTCGGCCAGCTTGCCGGGCAGGGTGGCGATGTCGAGCACGCCCTTGCGCCGGGTCAGCTCGCGCGCCTTGCGGGCGGCCTCGCGGGCGGCGGCGGCTTCCACCACCTTGGTCACCACCTTGCGCGCCTCTTGCGGATGCTCCTCGAACCACTCCGCCAGCTTGTCGGCGACGATGTTCTCGACCACCGGGCGCACCTCGGAACTGACCAGCTTGTCCTTGGTCTGCGAGCTGAACTTGGGGTCGGGCACCTTGACCGACAGCACGCAGGTCAGGCCCTCGCGCATGTCGTCGCCCGACAGCGCCACCTTCTCCTTCTTGGCGATGCCGGATTCGTTGGCGTAGTTGTTGATGGTGCGGGTCAGCGCGGCGCGGAAGCCTGCCAGGTGGGTGCCGCCGTCACGCTGCGGGATGTTGTTGGTGAAGCACAGCTGGCTCTCGTGGTAGCTGTCGGTCCACTCCATGGCCACTTCGACGGTGATGCCGTCCTTCTCGCCCGACACGGCGATGGGCGGGGCGTGCAGCGCGGTCTTCGAGCGGTCCAGGTACTTGACGAAGGCTTCGATGCCGCCCTCGTAATGCAGCTCCACCGCCACCGGCTCGCCATGGCGCAGGTCGGAAAGGCGGATGCGCACGCCGGAATTCAGGAAGGCCAGTTCGCGCAGGCGGTGCTCAAGCGTGGTGAAGTCGAATTCGGTCTTGGTGAAGGTGGCCGTGCTGGGCAGGAAGGTGACCTCGGTGCCGGTCAGCAGGCCCTTGTCCGGGTTGGCCTCGTCGCGCAAGGGGGCGTCGCCCACCTCCTTCAACGGCGCCACCGCCTCGCCCATGGCGAAGCGCATGGTGTGCTCCTTGCCGCCGCGCCAGATGCGCAGGTCGAGGATTTCCGACAGCGCGTTCACCACCGACACGCCGACGCCGTGCAGGCCGCCCGACACCTTGTAGGAATTCTGGTCGAACTTACCGCCGGCGTGCAGCTGGGTCATGATGACCTCGGCGGCCGAAACGCCCTCTTCCTTGTGGATGTCGGTGGGGATGCCGCGGCCGTTGTCGCGCACGGTGCACGAACCGTCGCCGTTCAGCGTCACCTCGACCCGGTCGGCGTGGCCGGCCAGCGCCTCGTCGATGGCGTTGTCCACCACCTCGTACACCATGTGGTGCAGGCCCGAGCCGTCGTCGGTGTCGCCGATATACATGCCCGGCCGCTTGCGCACGGCTTCCAGGCCACGCAGCACCTTGATGGAATCCGCGCCGTATTCCTCGGCGGAATTGATCGGGGTAACAGGCTCGGTCATGACGCTCTCAAACCTTCCAGCAGGTCCTGCGAAATCGCAGCATAGTATCAGAGTCGGGCGGACACCCCTAAACACGGATGCGGGCAGGCCGCATTTTTATCCGTGTTCATGGGTGTTCATCCGTGTCACCTCATTCCACCCGGGCGACAGTGGCATCCGCCACCCGGAAAAACTGGGCCCGCTCGCCGAAGCCGGCGAACAGCACCTCGTCGGTGCCGGTCATCCAGCTTTGCGCCGACAGGCCCGAAAGCTCGTCGAACAGGGCGGCGCGGCGGGTGTGGTCGAGATGGGCCACCACCTCGTCCAGCAGCATCAGCGGCGCCAGGCCGGTCAGCCCGGTGCGCACCCGCGCCTGAGCCAGCACGACGGACACCAGCACCGCCTTCTGCTCGCCGGTCGAGCACTGCCCGGCCGGCAGGTCCTTGTCGGCGTGGCGCACCAGCAGGTCGCTGCGGTGCGGCCCGAAGGTGGCGGCGCCCGCCGCCTCGTCTCGCGCGCGCGCGGCGCGCAACGCCGCCTTCATTCTTTCCTCCACCTCGGCCGGCGGTGTGTCCGCCAGCCAGGATTCCACCTCGCCCGCCAACGCCAGCCGCGCCGCCGGGAAGGGTCCCAGGCCTTGCGCGCAGGCCGCATCCAGCCGTTCCACCGCGCGGCGGCGTGCCGCCGCCAGCTGGGTGCCGTGGCTGGCCATGGCTTCCTCCAGCGCGCTGGCCCAGGCCGGGTCCAGCCGCCCGGCCTTCAGCAGCCGGGTGCGCTCGCGCATGGCATGCTCATAGGCGGTGGCGTGGGCGGCGTGGCCGGTTTCCTGGCCGAAGGCCAAACGGTCGAGGAAGCGTCGCCGCCCGCCCGCGCCCTCGATGAACAGCCGGTCCATGGCCGGGGTCAGCCACAGGGCCGATACCAGCTGGGCCAGATCCTGGGCCTTCGCCGGCTGGCCGTCGATGCGAACCGTGCGCCGTTCCGATCCCGCTTCCCGCCCGGTGCCGATCTCCACCGGCCCCAGCGGTCCGTCCAGCGTCGCCGCGACGGCCCAAGGCGCCCCCTCTCCAGCAGCCTTGCGGCCCACTTCGGCCAGGGTGGCACGCCGCATGCCGCGGCCGGGGGTCAGGAAGGAGAGCGCTTCCAGCAGATTAGTCTTGCCGGCGCCGTTGGGCCCGGTCAGCACCACCGGGCGGGCGTCGGTCTCAAGCCGCAGACGCTCATAGCAACGGAAGTCGGTGACGGTGAGTTTCCTCACCGCCAGCCTAGTCGGGCCCTGGTGATTCAGGATTTGGCCCTGGGTCACACCCGCATCGGCATCAGCACGTAGATGGCGCTGGTGTCGGCGACGTCGCGCACCACCGTGGGGCTGGAGGCGTCGGCCATGGCGAAGCGGGCGGTGTCGCCCTCCACCTGGCCCAGGATGTCCAGCAGGTAGCGCGAGTTGAAGCCGATCTCCAGCGGGGTGGAATCGTACTGGGCTTCCAGCTCTTCCTCGGCGGTACCGTTCTCGGGGGACGAGGCGGACAGGCGCACGGTGCCCTTTTCCAGGGTCAGCTTGATGGCGCGGCTCTTCTCGGTCGAGATGGCCGAGACGCGGTCCACCGCGCTGGCGAAGGTCTTGACGTCGGCGTCCAGGTACTTGTCGTTGTCGGCCGGGATCACCCGCTCGTAGTCGGGGAAGGTGCCGTCGATCAGCTTCGAGGTCAGCACGGCTTCGCCGAAGGCGAAGCGCAGCTTGGTCTCGGACAGCGACACCGTGACCTCGGTCTCGGATTCGCTGATCAGCTTGTAGATCTCGCCCACCGTCTTGCGCGGCACGATGACGCCCGGCATGCCGGCGGCGCCCTCGGGCAGGGTCACCTCGACGCGGGCCAGGCGGTGGCCGTCGGTGGCCACGGCGCGCAGCACGTCGCCGGCGGCGCCGGTGGCGGCATGCAGGTAGATGCCGTTCAGGTAGTAGCGCGTCTCCTCGGTGGAGATGGCGAAGCGGGTGCGGTCGATCAGGGTCTTGAGTTCCGCCGCCGACAAGGTGAAGCGGTGCGGCAGCTCGCCGCCCGACAGCACCGGGAAATCCTCCACCGGCAGGCAGGCCAGCGAGAACTTGGAGCGGCCCGACCGCAGGGTGAGCAGGCCATCCTCGGCGGAATGATCGATCTCCACCTGGCTGCCTTCGGGCAGCTTCTTGACGATCTCGAACAGTGTGTGGGCCGGCGCCGTGGTGGCCCCCGGACGGGCCACATCGGCGGCCACGGTCTCGACGAAGTCCAGATCCATGTCGGTGGCGTTCAAGGACAGCGAGCCGGGGCGGCCCTCCAGCTTGACGTTGGACAGGATCGGAATGGTGTTGCGGCGTTCGACAACGCTCTGCACGTGGGCCAGAGACTTCAGCAGCTGGGCGCGCTCGATGGTCAGCTTCATGGCGTGGCTTTTTCGAGTCCGTTCAAGGCCGTTTTCCCCCTGCCCCAGGGCAGGGTCGGGCAGTATATCACAGGCCTTTGGACGGCAAAGCCCTTTCCGCGTGTGCTAAGGGCGCGCGAAAGCGATGTTTTTCTGACGAAGGGGTGAGAAGCTTAGCCCTGCAGCATGCGCCGCAGCAATTCCACGTCTTCCGAGAAGTTCTGGTCGCCTTCCCGCAGTTCTTCCACCTTCTTCACCGCGTGCATCACGGTGGTGTGGTCGCGGCCGCCGAACTTGCGGCCGATCTCAGGCAGCGAGCGGCTGGTCAGCTGCTTGGCCAGATACATGGCGATCTGGCGCGGGCGGGCCACCTGGCGCGAGCGGCGCGCCGACGACATCTCGGCCAGCTTGATGTTGAAGTGCTCGGCGACGCGCTTCTGGATCTCCTCGATGGTGATCCGGCGGTCGGACGCCTTCAGCAGGTCGTGCAGCACCTCCTGGGTGCTTTCGAGCGTGATGGCGCGGCCCACCAGCTGGGCGTGGGCGACCACGCGGTTGAGCGCGCCTTCCAGCTCGCGCACGTTGCTGGCGATCTTGTGGGCCAGGAATTCCATGACCTTCTGGGGCACGGCGGCGCCCATCTGCTCGGCCTTGGAATGCAGGATGCCCAGGCGCAGCTCGTAGGTGGTGGCGTGGATGTCGGCCACCAGGCCCGAGGACAGGCGCGAGCGCAGGCGGTCTTCCATGCCCTCCAGGTCCGACGGCGACTTGTCGGCCGAGATGACGATCTGGCGGCCCTGGTCCACCAGGGCGTTGAAGGTGTGGAAGAATTCTTCCTGGGTGGCGTCCTTGCCGGCGATGAACTGCACGTCGTCCACCATCAGCACGTCCACCGAGCGGAACTGCTCCTTGAACGACATGGTGTCCTGGCTGCGCAGCGCCCGGATGAAGCGGTACATAAACTTCTCGGCCGAGAGGTACAGCACGCGGCGTTCCGGGTTGTGCTCGCGGATGTGCCAGGCGATGGCATGCATCAGGTGGGTCTTACCCAGGCCGACGCCGCCATACAGGAACAGCGGGTTGAACGACACCTGGCTGGCCTCGGCCACCCGGCGGGCGGCGGCATAGGCGAATTCGTTGGGCTTGCCGACGACGAAATTCTTGAAGGTGTAGCGGGTGTCCAACTGGGCGCCCAGTTCGTCCACCTCGGCGGGGGCGCAGGGTGCGGCGACGGGGCGGGCGGCCGGAGCCGGGGCCGGCTCTTCGCGGGTCGCCGCCGGTGCGGGCGAAGCAGTGGCGCTGGCGGCGCCCACCACGATCTCGATGGCGCGGATGGTCGGGTTCTCGGCGCCCCACAGAGTCTTGATGCGTTCGCCGTAATGGGTGGCAACCCAGTCGCGCATGAAGCGGGTGGGCAGGCCGAGGCGGACCGAACCGTCACGCACGTCCTGCAGGGTGATCGGTCGCAGCCAGCTGCGGTAGGCGGCGTCGCCGACCTCGTCGCGCAGGCGCCCCTTGATCCGATCCCACTCCACGTCGATCATTTCTCGTCCCCGAATTCTACCAAAACGCCACCAAGCCTCCGGCGAAACCTTGGCCGGACCCCATGCAACCTTTGTGGGCGCGGACGGCAGCCCCCCTCACCATTGGAGCGACTTCGCGTCAGGCGCCGCCGGGTTGCCCCGGCTTTCCGGGCCTTCGTCCGCGAGTCCCCATACCCGCGAGCGTCAATCCAGAAGGGCCGCTCCACAGTGCCTGTCCCGAGAGAATAAGGGAGAGAAAATCCCCAATTCCTGGGACTCAATAAAGCGAAACCGATTTTTTACTAAATATGCGAACAGAAACTGCAGGCACGACATATACCTTGATTCGGACCAAGTATTATTTGTCGTGTTAACTGTTTCCGATCTGCAAGGTTTGCGACTCTAGCGATGCGCCCGATGACTCGCAACAGGACCGGAACAGGAACGTGGAAAATTTTTCGCTTGCTTTTCCACAGGCCGCGGAATCCCTGGACGAGTCGCGAAACGCGCAGGGAACCGCGAAAAATCCATAAAAAACACAAGGGCCGCGCCCATATGGGCGCGGCCCTTGATAAACCCTCGGAAATGAGGCCGTCGACGCTTAGACCAGCGGCTTCATGTCCTTGACGCGGGCGGCCAGGCGCGAAACCTTGCGCGAGGCGGTGTTCTTGTGCAGCACGCCGGCCTGCACGCCCTTGATCAGCTCCGGCTCGGCAACCTGGAACGCAGCCTTGGCCTTGTCGGCGTCGCCGCTGGCGATGGCCAGTTCGACGTTCTTGACGAAGGTGCGGATGCGGCTCACACGGGCGCGGTTGACCTCGGTGCGGCGCTCGGTCTGGCGGATGCGCTTCTTAGCCGACTGATGATGAGCCATGATAAAACCTGTTCCGAGAAGTGTTCAGAAATCGAAGGCGCGTTTATATGTGCGGTCGCGATGGCCGTCAAGCGGGAATCGCATCAAGGGCTTAGAGCCGGATGCTCACAGGTCGAATCGCTTTGCGATCCGGCATGTGGAGGGCGAGATTCGAGCGGGATTTCAGCTGGCACGCCTACTTGACCTCGGCCTTCTGCTGCAGGCTGGCGATGTAGGCGGTGACGTCCTCGATCTCGCGCGTGGAAAGCGAGAAGCCGCGCATGGGCCGGGCGTGGGGCTTGGCCAGGAAGTTGCGGATCTCGTTGGGCGAGCGCTGATTGGCGATGGCGGCGAAGGACGGCGCCGCGTCGGTGCCGGCGCCGGAGGGCGACACCACGTGGCAGGCGGCGCACCAGCGGGCGGCCAGATCGGCCCCGGCCTCGGCCGAGGGCGCCACCGCGCCGGCCGGCGAGGCGGTCAGCCACAAAACAGCACCCAGCACCCCGAGACCGCCCACCACGGTCAGCAGCGCCCGCATTGTTTCCGCTCCTTGATCAAGGTCAAATCGAGGGTGCGGACAATGGCGCCTTTACCGCAGTGCGGCAAGCCCTCATATCCGCATGCCCGATGGATGTCACGGGCATGGGTGGGAGGTGGGGGCGGCGGGTGGCCTCGGCCATAGGGCCCAAGGCGCAGGGCGGGCCGTTCCGGAGGCGCTAGCCCGGATGAGGCAGGTCGCCGTTCGGCTATCTCCGTCCGAACAGTTTCTCTACCTCGGCCAGGCGAAGCGACACATGGGTGGGGCGGCCGTGGTTGCACTGGCCCGACAACGGCGTCGCCTCCATCTGGCGCAGCAGCGCGTTC
>DATJKV010000288.1:0-2609 GCA_035491155.1 Magnetospirillum sp.
ATAAGTAACCATGCGTACCGTCTCCATTGCCGTCGTGGCCGTTCTCTGCCTTGCCGTGGCAGGGTGTGACCACATGACCCATCAGCAGCAGCGAGCCCTGTCGGGCGGCGCCATTGGTGCGGCCGGCGGTGCAGCCATCACGGCCATTGCCGGCGGTCCCATTCTGGCCGGCGCCGTGCTTGGTGGCGCTGCCGGCACCGCCGTCGGTGCCCTGACCAAATAAGCTCTTCAGTCCCTGGGGCCGCCATGAACGCTCGCACGCCCGTCGCATTCTTCCTGGCCGTGGCCTTCACCGTCCTGTCTCTGCCGGCGGCGGCCGATCCGCCCGGCTGGAGCGGGATGTGGCAGGTGCGCGAGCGTTATCACCGCCCCAGTGACGACGAAGATGATTACCGGGTGGTTTACATCCCCCAATCGCGTGCCGAGGCACCTCAGCCGGATGAGCTGATGGCCTCCACCATCCCCGTCGCGCGCGGGTTGCCTTATGGCTTCAACCGGGGCACCTGCGACCGCGCGCTGCTGGCGGTGGCGGCCGGGCAGGAACTGGCCGTGCCGGGCGCCGTCGGCCAGGCCATGGACGCCGCCGACCGCGAATGCGTGCGCAGCGCCCTGGATGCCCTGCCCGATCTGCGCCCTATCGCCTGGATCGGCGATTCAGGCGAGCTCTTTCGGATGGTTGCCGAGCGCACATATATAGAATCCGGAATCGTGTGTCGCAGTTGGCGGGCCAGCGCCAGCCTGGCTGGGCGCAAACAGCAGACTTTCGGCACGTTCTGCCGCAAGCCGGACGGTCAGTGGGAATGGGTGGGCTAACCACGCTTTAATGCCCGGGGCCGTAAGGATGGGCGGCAGAACTTTCAGTGCGGAGGAATTTCTATGGCGACAGCAGTGGTTCTGGTGGACGACGACGATCTGTTTCGCGAGTCCTTGGGCCGCAACCTGTCCGATGCCGGCTACCAGGTGGCGGATTTTGCCCGTGGCGCCCAGGCACTCGACCATCTCCTGGCGACGCCCGAACAGCCCAGCCTGGTGATCCTGGACTGGCGCATGCCCGAGATGAACGGCATCGAGGTGTTGAAGCGCATCCGCGCCGCCAACCTGGACGTGCCGGCCATCTTCCTGACGGCGCTGACCGACCAGATCTACGAGGAAGCAGCCTTGGCCACCGGCGCCGTGGACTTCGTCGAAAAAAGCCGCAGCTTCTCGATCCTGGAAAAGCGTATCGGCCTGATCCTGGACGGCGCCAAGGCGCGCGGCGCCGCCAACAGCAACGAGGCCGACACGGTGACCACGGGCAAGCTGACGCTGCGCCTGAAGACCAGCCGCGCCACCTGGGACGACAGGCCGGTCGAGCTGACGCTGACCGAGTTCAAGATCGTCGCCCTGCTGGTGGAAAAGGCCGGCGCGGACGTGCCTTACCGCGACATCTACGATCTGGTGCACGGCGCCGGCTTCCTGGCCGGGGCGGGGCCCGAAGGCTTCCGCGCCAACGTGCGCACCTTCGTTAAGCGCATCCGCCAGAAGTTCCGCGACGCCGATTCGAACTTCGACATGATCGGTAATTACGCGGGCTTCGGCTATCGCTGGAAAACCGATGTCTGACAGCTTCCACCGCGCCGCCCGCTCGCTGGCGGCGCGGCTGGTCTTGGTGGTCTGCGCCTTCGTTGCCGTGCCGGTATTTCTTTACGGCGAGTTCTCGGCGGCGGAGAAGGCCAAGCGCGATGTGCTGCTGTCGCGCCTGCAGGTCGAAGGCCAGTTGATCGCCCGTGGTCTTTCCCTTGGCCTGGCCCGCCTCAAGGCGCCCTCTGTGGTGGAAACCCGCAAGGTGCTGGACGAGCTGGGGCCGGAAGGCGTCAACGTGCGCCTGCTGTTGCGTCCCGCCATGAGCGAGGGCAAGACCGGCCCGGTCTTCCTGGTTGGGGCCGCCCCGTCGCTGGCCGCCGATGCCGTGGAGGCCGAGCGCGAGCGCCTGGCTTCTGCCGGCATCATCCACGCGGTGCCCGATACCTGTGAGGGCGGCCACGCCCTCGACCTGCATTATTCCAGCGCCACCGGCTCGGACGAGGTGCTGACGTCCATCGTCCCCTTCATCACCTCGGCCGGCTGCTGGGCGGTGGTGACCTCGCAAACCACCGCCGGACAGGCGGGCTCGTTCCTGGCGCGGCCCTATTGGGAAAGCCCCGAGGTGCGCATCGCCGCCAGCGTCTACGCCCTGTTGATGGTGCTGGTGCTCACCGTGTTCGGCGGGTTGTGGTTCGCGCTGCGCCGCTTCGGCCGGGAGGCGCGCCGGGTCGCCGAGGGCATGCCGGCCTCGCGCCCCTTCGTCAAGGCCAACAACATTCCCGAACTGGACGGGGTGGCCCGCGAACTCGACCAGATGGTGGCCAATCTGCGCTCCACCGCCGAGGCCTTCCGCTTTGCCGCCGAGGAAAACGCCCACGCGTTCAAGACGCCCATCGCCACCATCGCTCAGGCCATGGAGCCGTTGAAGCGGCTGGGCGGCGACAGCGCCGGCCGCTCGCTCCAGGTGATCGAGGCTTCGCTCGATCGTCTCGACGCCCTGGTGGCGGCGTCGCGCCGGCTCGATCAGGTTAACGCCGATCTGGTCA
>DATJKV010000289.1:0-1585 GCA_035491155.1 Magnetospirillum sp.
AGCGTGGCCGGCGTGGATTCCTCGCCCGAGATGCTCGCTGCCGCTGCGGCCCAGCCTAGCCGCATCCGCTGGTCCCAGGCCGACATAGCGTTGTGGAAGCCCGAGCGCCCGGCCGACGTGCTGTTCTCCAACGCCGCCCTGCAATGGCTGGACGGCCACGAGGTGCTGTTCCCCTATCTGGTGGCCCAGTTGGCGCCGCTCGGCGTGCTGGCGGTGCAGATGCCGCACAACCACTACGCCGCCAGCCACGCCGTGATGGCCGATACGGTGGAGGCTGGCCCGTGGGCGGCGCGACTGCGACCGCTGGCGCGCCGCTTTCCGGTGGGCGACCCCGACTTCTATTACGACCTGCTGGCGCCCCTGGTGGACAGCCTGGACATCTGGGAGACCGAGTACCTGCACGTGCTGGAGGGCGACAACCCGGTCGTGCAGTGGACCATGGGCACCGCCCTGCGCCCCCTGCTGGACGCGCTTGAAGAACCGGAGCGCGGCGAGCTCCTGGCGGAATATTCCCGCCGCATCGCCGACCACTACCCGCCGCGGGCCGACGGCAAGACCCTGTTCCCGTTCCGCCGGCTGTTCATCGTGGCGCGCGGCCGGGGCTAGACCTTTATATCCGCCCCTTGCCCATCGACAAGGTGACGCTGGGCATCCCCGGCGTCACCAGTCAGGGCGCGGGCCTTTCCCGAATCACCCGCTTCCCGCGCCAGTCGCGCCTGCTGGGCCAGCGATTCGGCCTGGGCCAGTTCGTGGGCCCGTTTCGACAGCGCCGCAGCCCGCCCCACCTCGCGGCGGGCGGCCTGCAATTGCGCCAACAGATCGTTGGGTCCGATGGGCTTGGTCATGGTCAGCCTCCGGTTGGAAGGCTACCACGAAACCTAGTCCAGTTGCAGCACCAGCGCCTTCAGATAGGCGCTCTCCGGCAGCATGGGATGCACCGGATGGTCGGGGGCGGCGCCGGCCGAGCGCAGGATGCGGCCCGAGCGGCCGGCCTGGGCCAAGCCGTGGGCGATCTCCTCGGCGAACATGTCGGCCGGCATGTGGTGCGAGCACGACGCCGCCAGCATGAAGCCGCCCGGTTCCACCAGCGGAGCGGCCAGGCGGGCCATCTTGCGGTAGCCCTTGGCGCCGGCATGCAGGTCCTTCTTGGACTTCACGAAGGCGGGCGGATCCACCACCACCAGCCCGAAGCGCTCGCCGGCGGCATCAAGCCGGGCCATCTCGGCGAAGGCCTCAGCGCGCACGTACGAGACCGGCACATTATTAAGACGCGCGGCACTTTCGGCCAGCCCCAGCGAATGTTCGGAACGGTCCACCGCAGTAACCGAGGCGGCGCCGGCCAGGGCCGCCTGCACGGCGAAACCGCCGGCATAGGTGTAGACGTCCAGCACCCGGCGTCCCTTGGCCAGCTTGGCGACGAAGGCACGGTTGTCGCGCTGGTCGTAGAACCAGCCGGTCTTCTGGCCGCCGGTGAGGTCGGCGAGGAAGCGGGCGCCGTTCTCGACCAGCTCCACCGGCCCGTCCAACTCGCCAAACGCCACTTCATGGCCCAGGCTCAAGCCCTCCAGGCCGCGCACCGGGCTGT